>JAFXBO010000033.1 GCA_017521775.1 Clostridia bacterium
TATAAATATAATCAGGGATACGCATTTATAAGAAGACTAAAAGACGATATGCACCTTGTTTGTTCTAATTTTTCGGATAATAACGAATGTTTCAGGATAGATATTGGAAGATTTGGAATAAAAAGAATTGATAATAGGCTTTGTGATGAAGTTTATAGTTCGGATGATGGAATATACTATATAAATATGGCTCCGAGAGAAACAAAAGTTTTTAAGGGACTTATATAGCAAAACACAATATGTTGTATAATAATTGCAACATTATTACAAAAGTTATACAAATTATGCAATTCTATTGTTTTTACAATAAATATATGATATATTAAAATCAATATAATAGACGATATGATATAAATTATATGATTGAAAGGAATGATTTTAATGAAGAAAATGTTGGGATTACTATTAGCCACTTCAATTGCTTTTAGTTCAATGGGTGCATTTGCTGCAGAAAATGATGCATCTTTTAAGGATATCTCCGACAAAAAATATGATTGGGCAAGACCATATATTGTTGAAATGGCAAAGGGTGGATATATTGCAGGTTATGAAGATAATACATACAGACCTGATAATATGGTCACAAAATTAGAAACAATTGTTCTTTTCTCAAGAGCTATGGGAGCAAAAAAAGATGATAATGCTGAAATTATTGAAATAGCTTTGGATAAATATTCTGATATAATCGAAAAGGCAAACCTTAACTTTGGTGAAGATGAGGTTGCATATATGTTATACAGAGGAGCTTTAGATGAGGATGATGTTAACAAATACCTTGCAGGAGGAAAAGCATCATTGGCAATGTCAAGACAAGAGGCATCTGCAATAATCACTAAAGCAATGTGTGCTGATGAAGCTGCAAAGGCAGAGCTTTTAGTTGATATGGACTATACTGATGCAAAAAATATAAGCTCTGAATATTCTCAATATGTATTTTTTGTCAGTGAAAATGGTATAATGAATGGAATGGATGATGGTTCATTTATGCCTGAGGGAAATGTTTTAAGAAGCCAGATTGCTGCAATGCTTTACCGTACAGTTGACAAGATGGAACTATATATTGAAACTGTGTTAGTTCCTGAGATTGAAACAGATGTTAATAATATAACACTTCTTGATGATGAAAACAAAGAAGTTAAGATTGGTTATAAAAATACAACAAAATTTTATTCAAACGGAGAAATTATTAAAGATACAGAGTTTGTAAACAGCTCAAGAGCAATGCTTACATATATCTTTAATTCACTTGTGTTTGTTGATATGTATGACAGAGTTGTTGATGAAACTATCAGAGGTATATATCAAGGTGCGTCAACACAAGAGGGCATTACGACTGTTACAATTAAGCCAAGCAATAGCTCAAAAGCTGTTGATTACCAGGCAGTAGGTGGCGTTCAGGTTGTTGATGAAAATGGTGATAGCGTAAGCTTTAATAAAATTTCTGCAGGTAGTTATGTTGAGATTGAATTAACAAATGACAAGCTTCTTAAACTAAATGTTTTAAAGAAGGATTCATTTATTAAAGATGCTACTGTTGCAAATATTGAAATTGAAGATGACCTTTATCTCACAATATCTCACGAGGACGAAGAGTATGACGGCATGGTATTTGTATTAAGTGATGATGTTGTTGTTTATAAGAATAATGATGTTGAGGATTTATCAAAGATTTATAAAGGTGACAGAATTGATATCACAATGGAATATGGAAATGTCACAAAGTTGAAAGCATATTCAAACACAAAAACATATCAGGGAACTATTTCTGAAATATCAATTTCAACAGAACCCGTTATAAAAATAAAATCTGGTGAAGATATTTTAGAATTTGTTGCTGCAACAGATGTCAAGGTTAAGGTGAATGGTCAGGATGCAACCTTGTATGATTTAAGAGTTGGAGATTCAATTAAGCTTTCAGCTGAAAGTGATACAATTCTATCAATAGAAACAACATCTGCATCTATAACAGGAAACAAAATAAGTGGTATTGTTGACGTTGTTAATGCATCAAAAGGTTTTATAAAGGTTAATGGAGAAACAGTTTTCTGTAAAGATGCAACAACAACATTTATTACAGCAGCCGGAGAAACAAAGGTTATGAAAAACCTTAAAGCGGGAGACACTGTTTCAATTAGAGGCGTAATGCAAAATGGTGCATATATGGCTACTTTAATTATAATTGAATGAGGTATAATTTATTAGGAGTTGTATGTGTTTAGCATACAACTCCTTTATAATTGATAGGAGTTCTAAAATGAAAAAAAGGAAAATTAACGGTCAGATATTATCATTTTTATTGATTCTTTTATTGCTTATAATATATAAATCTATTGACAATCTTTCGGCAGTAGGTGATTTTTTTGCACTGATATTTGGTGCAGTAAAACCTTTTGTTATTGCTTTTTTGATTGCATATATACTTAATATGCCAAGGCGAAATATCCAGGGGTTATTAGAAAAAACCAAGGTGAAATATTTTGTTATCCATAGCAAGGGAATCAGTATTTTGCTTGTGTATCTGCTTGCTATTTTTATAATTACAATCAGTGTCAGAACAATCGTTCCTGCCATATATGAAAACTGTCTGGATTTATATAAAAATGCACCTCAATATATGGAAAAGATAATGGTGTATATAAATAGCTGGTTAGACAGATTTAATTTAAATATTATTTCTTTGGAAAATGTTACAACAGCAATACTAAAGTATATAAAAAATATTGATGTGACAGAATTTTCAAAGTATGCACAGGGTGTAATAAATCTTACTGCCGGCTTAATGAATACCTTTATTTCAATTATAGCCTCAATATATATGTTAATTGATTATGAAAGAATAATAAAGGTTATAAAGCATATTTTGGCAGTTTTTACATCAAATGAAAAGGCACAGTGTATTTGTGATTATTTTAAAAAGGTTAATGATATTTTCTCCAAATATATTTATTGTAAGATAATTGAGGCGTTTATTGTTGGAGTTTTATCTACAGTGGTATTATTTATATTAAGAGTAAAATATCCACTTATGCTTGGATTTTTTGCAGCATTTTTAAATTTAATTCCATATTTTGGCTCAATTATATCTTCAGTTTGTATTGTGTTGATAACACTTGTAACAGGAGGGATTTTCCAGTCAATATGGACTGCAGTTGCACTTTTAATTTTAGAACAAGTTGATGGAAACTTTATTGGTCCTAAAATAATGAATAACATTTTAGATATAAGACCGTTATGGGTTATTGTGGCGGTAACAGTTTTTGGAAAGCTGTTTGGCGTTATTGGAATGTTGATTTCAGTTCCCGTTTTAGTTGTTATAAAGATGATGGCAAAGGAATTCATACGAAATAAGGAACAGAAAACTCTCGAAGAATAGTAGGTGAAAACAAAGTGGAAATTGCTGTAATTGGTGGTGGTGCATCAGGTATTCTTGCTGCAATCACTGCAGCAAGAAATGGTGCGAAAGTCACAATTTATGAAAGATGTGACAGGATTGGCAGAAAAATTTTAGCTACAGGCAATGGAAGATGTAATTATACAAATGTTAACGCAGGAGTTGGGAACTACCACGGAAAAAATCCTGAGTTTATTAATGATGCTATAAATAATTTCTGGACTATAGAAACAAATTCTTTTTTTGCAGAGTTAGGGATGCTTACTAAAGTTGAAGAAAATGGAAAGGCATTTCCTTATAGTTTACAGGCTTCTGCAGTTTTGGATGTACTTCGATATGAACTTGAACGGTTATGCGTTAATATTGTGACAGAATTTGAGGTTGAAAATATTATTAAGGAAAAGAATAGATTTTCTATAAAATCATATAGTGGTATGAAAGCTTATGCTGATAAAGTCATTTTGTCAACAGGGGGAAAGGCAAGTCCGTCGCTTGGTTCTAACGGAAGTGGTTACCAGATTGCACAGAGTTTTGGTCACAAGCTTTCAAAGTTATATCCATCTTTAGTTCAAATTAAAACCGAAACAGATTTAATTAAATCATTAAAAGGAATAAAGCTTGATGCTAATGTTTTGTTAGAGGCTAAGAATAAAAAGAGTATATATTTTGGCGAGGTTTTATTTACTGACTACGGACTCTCAGGCCCTGCTATATTTAATGTTTCAAGACTATGTGCAGATAATATAGATGCATCTGTAACTCTTGATATCTTGCCAGAAATTGATAATGAGGAATTGTATGAGATTTTAAAATCAAGAAGAACTGAATATAGAAATTTAGAAACCTTTTTTGTTGGGATGATTAATAAAAAGGTTGGAATGGTTATAATGAAATATGCAAAGGTGCTTCCATTTAGCAGAACCTCTGACACAATCAGTGATGATGAAATCAAGAGATTGTGTGACGCACTAAAAGGTTTTAAATTAAAAGTGACAGGAACAATGTCATGGAACAATGCTCAGGTTACAGCAGGTGGAATATTAACAGACGATATTAACTCATTAACAATGGAGTCCAGACTATGTGAAGGGTTATATCTGACTGGAGAAATTTTAGATATAGATGGAGATTGTGGAGGATATAATCTGCAATGGGCATGGTCAAGTGGATATATTGCAGGATTAAATGCTTCCAAGGAGAGAGAAAATGCTTAAAATAAGCAATATCAGATTAGAAACAGGGGAAGAGATTACCAAAAGAGTAATTGCCAAGAGCAATCACATTTTGGAAAGTGATATTATTTCTTTTAAGTTATGTAAAAAATCAATTGATGCTAGGAAAAAAAACGACATTCATTATAATTGTGCAGTTATTGCAGAACTTAAGAATGAGAAAAGATTTAAAAATGCCAAAAATATATCTGAATATAAAGAACTAAAATTAGAAATCCCACAAATTAAAAATGCCAAAAGACCTGTTATTATAGGGTGTGGACCTGCAGGATTATTTTCAGCACTATATCTTTCATATGCAGGGCTAAAACCAATCCTCATAGAAAGAGGAAGTGATGTTGATAAAAGAATTGAGGCAGTTAATGATTTTTGGAATAATGGCGTTTTTGATGCCAAAACCAATGTGCAGTTTGGAGAAGGTGGTGCAGGTACTTTTTCGGATGGAAAGCTGACAACAGGTGTAAATGATGAGAGGATGGAGTTTATCAAGGAACAGCTTGTTAAATTTGGTGCACCGGAAGAAATTATGTATCTATCAAAGCCGCATATTGGAACAGATAAGCTTTGTGTTACAGTTAAAAATATAAGAAACGAAATAATAAGGCTTGGTGGAGAAATAAAATTTGACACAAAGATGATTGACTTTACTATAGATAATGATTGTATCAGTTCAGTTATTTATGAAGAAAATGGAGAAACCAAGAGCCTTGATTGTGAAAATCTTATTTTAGCAATAGGGCATAGCGCCAGAGATACTTTCAGGATGCTTAAAAGTAAGGGCGTGAGAATGGAAAGAAAGACATTTTCTATCGGTGGTCGGATTGAGCATCTGCAAAAGGATGTTGGATATTCCCAATATGGTGAAATTTATGATAAGCTCCCGCCGGCAGATTATAAGTTATCTGTAAGAACAAAAGATGATAGAGGTGTTTATACCTTTTGTATGTGTCCGGGAGGAATGGTTGTTGCATCAGCATCCGAGGAAGGAACAGTTGTTACAAATGGAATGAGTTATTTTTCTCGTGATAATGTTAATGCAAACAGTGCATTATTAGTGACTGTAAACCCTTGTGATATTGAGGGTGATGATGTGTTGGGTGGAGTTGATTTGCAAAAATCAATTGAAGAAAAAGCCTTTTTAGTTGGTGGAGAAAACTACTTTGCTCCTGTTCAAAAGGTTGGGGATTTCTTAAATGATAAAAAATCTTTTGAATTAGGTAAGGTCAAGCCGAGCTATATGCCGGGAACAACTTTTGCAGAGATAAAAGATATTTTGCCACGATTTATTGTCGATGCAATGAAAGAGGCAATAGTATTACTTGATAAAAAAATGAAAGGATTTGCTGATCCTGATGCTATTTTAACAGTTCCGGAAACAAGAAGTTCTTCGCCTGTGAGAATTTTAAGAGATGTACAAAGTCTTGAAGCAGACATAAAGGGCTTATATCCTTGTGGAGAGGGAGCTGGATATGCAGGGGGGATTATGTCTGCAGCACTTGACGGAATAAGATGTGCACAGAAGATTATAAAAAAATACACTTGATTTTTATATTGTGTTGTGATATATTATATGTAGGATAAAATTTTGGAGGTAAGTATTATGAAAAAAATTATATCATTGATAATGGCATTAGGAATTGCATTATCATCTGTAACTGCATTTGCACAAAGAGAGGTTACAATTCTAAAGGATGGAGAAAAGCTTAACTTTGATGTTGCTCCTTATATTGTTGATGGTTTTACAATGGTGCCTATGAGAGCAATTTTTGAATCAATAGGTGCTTCAGTTACATGGGACCAAGAAACAAAAACTGTTATTGCTTTTTATGATGTTAATGATGATGTAAAGGCATTGGTTTTGCAGGTTGGTAGAAATTATGCATATTTAAATAATGAAAAAGTAGAATTTAAAAAGTCTGCAGAAATTGTGAATGACAGAACTTTTGTTCCTTTAAGAGCAGTTAACGAAACATTAGGTTATAAGGTTGACTGGGATCAGGATACATATACTGTAACAATTACAACTAAATAATAAGTTGATGGGTGGTTATTTATAACCACCCATTATGAATAAATGAGGATAGTATGATTAAGAAATATAAATTCAGTTTAATTATAATTATATTAGTTGCTATTTTATTTATTATGAACTCAAGAAATAAATCAATGGTTTATACAACTAATATAAATGGTGTAATGGATACAATAACAGATATCACGTTAATAACAAAACAGGATGGTAAAAAATATATTGATGATGTATCTGAATTGATTGAAAAATATGATAAAATGTTTTCACATACAAATGAGGAAAGTGATATATACAGATTAAACCATAATAGTACTACATCTGTTTCTTATGAAACTTATGAAATAATAGAAAAATCAAAGGAGTTATTTAAAGAAACCAATGGTTCATTTGATATCACCGTGGGAGCTGTTTCAAATTTATGGAATGATACATTTGAAGGTGGAGATCTTCCTGATGAAAATGAGATAAAGAAAGCATTAGCCACCGTTGATTATAATTCGTTAAATTTAGCTGATAACAATGTTATAAAAACAATTAGTTCTCAGAAAATCAATCTGGGAGCAGTTGCAAAAGGGTATATAGCAGATAAATTAAAACTATATCTTGAGGAAAATAAAATTGATAATGCATTAATAAATCTTGGTGGAAATATTTATGCTAAAGGTAAGAATCAATCAGGTAAATATTGGAATGTTGGTGTGTTAGAACCAAACACCAAGAATTCACTGTTAACTTTAAGAATTTCGGATAAATTTGTGATAACATCAGGAAATTATTTTCGTTACAGAGATATAAATTCAAAAAGATATCATCATATTATTGATGCAAAAAACGGATATCCTGCAGATAATGAATTAAATAGTGTCACGATTGTTTCAGATAATGGTTTTCTGGGAGATGCTCTTAGCACCTCGTGTTTTTTGGTTGGGTATGAGAAAAGCAAACTACTTTTAGAAAAATATGATGTTTGTGCGATTTTTGTAACTAAGGATAATAAGATTTATTATTCAAAGGAACTTAATAATTCAATGGAAAAAACTGCCCCAGACTACGAATTTATAGAATTTTAAAAAATATATTAGATTTTTTCCTTTGTCGGATTTTGGCATACGGTTGCCGAATTTCGACAAAGGATTTTTTTTGTTCTGTTAAGAAATAGTATTTGTATAAACTAAGGAGGAGTAGATATGGAGACTAATTTATTAAGTGAAAAGAGAACTGTCGTTGTTAAAATACAAACTGACCTTGATCATCACTCTGCAAGCTTAATCAGGAAAACAGTAGATGCAAAAATCAAGGGGACAAATGCAATTAATATTATTTTTGATTTTAGTGCAGTCGATTTTATGGATAGTTCAGGAATTGGAATGTTAATGGGAAGATATAAGATTGCAAATATTCTGGGTGGAAAGGTTATAGTTTTTGGAGTTGGGAAACAGGTTAAGCGTATTATTGATATGGCAGGTATTGATAAAATTATAAATATATGTGATAGCTATGATGCGGCACTTTTATTAGTATAAACAGAAAGGAAAATATAAAATGGAAAATATAATGAAATTGGAATTTGCAAATAAATCAAGCAATGAAAATCTTGCAAGACTTGTTGCAGCGGCATTTGTAACACCCCTTGACCCAACCTGTGAGGAACTGTCTGAGATAAAAACAGCCATTTCCGAAGCAGTTACCAACGCAATAATTCACGGATATGAGGATAGTCTTGGTATGGTAAGATTGGATGGAAGAATTTATGGAAATATTGTTGAGTTCACAGTTAGTGATAAGGGTTGTGGTATAGCTGATGTGGCAAAGGCAATGGAACCATTATATACAGGAAAACCTGACCATGAACGCTCAGGACTTGGTTTTACAATTATGGAAAGCTTTATGGATAAAATTGAAGTAAAGAGTACATTGGGAATAGGAACAGTTGTAAAAATGAAAAAGGTTATCAAAAATGACAGATAATTTAGTTTTATTAAAAGAATTACATAATGGCGATAATGAAAATGAACTGATAAAAAATAATATGGGTTTAGTTTTAGGAATTGCCAAACGATTTTATAATAGTGGATATGATAATGAGGAGATTGTTCAGATAGGCTGTATGGGACTTATGAAAGCAATCAGGCGTTTTGATTTTAGTTTTAATGTTCAGTTTTCTACATATGCAGTTCCAATGATTATCGGAGAAATTAAGAGATTTATAAGAGATGACGGGATAATAAAGGTCAGCAGAAAGCACAAGACAAATGCCCTGAAGATAAAAGCCTGCAAAGAAAGATTACATCAGGAACTAAAGAGGGATCCCACGATTTCAGAAATTGCTGATGAATGTAATTTAACTAAAGAGGAAATTTTAGAGGCGATGGATGCAACAAGAGTGCCTGACTCTATAAATCAAACCTGTTATGATGATAAAAGTGAATTGATAGATAAGCTTGGTGTGGTTGAAGAGGACGGAAATATAATTGATAAGGTTTTGGTTGAACAATCATTGAAGGTATTAACTCCAAGGGAGAAAAAAATAATCATAATGCGTTATTTTTATCAAAAAACCCAAAGTCAGATATCGGAGATAATCGGAGTATCCCAAGTACAGATTTCAAGACTTGAAAAAGGAGCATTAGAAAAAATGCGTGAATATTTAAAAGAATAAGGTGTCAGTTATGACACCTTATTTTAGATATAATTGAAAAAATAATTAAAGTGATTATATTTATTACAACGATACTTGCACCTGTTGGTGTTTCAAATATGTATGAAACAAATAAACCTAAAACAAAACAAATGACTGATACAATTGCAGATGAGATTGTGACTGATTTGAAGGATTTGAAAACTCTCATAGAAATCAAGCTGGGGAATAATATGAGTGAAGAAATTAACATAGACCCCATTAGTCTCATCCCTAAAACAATTGTTATTGCAGTTAAAATTGCAATAAGCATATTAAAAATGTTTGTGTTAGTACCTGTTGCCCTTGAAAAGTTTTCATCAAAGGTTATTGAGAAAATTCTGTTATAAAACATAACAAACAAAATTAAAACAAGCATAGATATTATGATACTTATAAGCATATCGCTTTTGTTTATTGATAAAATACTTCCAAATAGGTAGTTATTAAGGTCTGTATTCATTCCTGATGTCAAAGATATTATCATAACACCGATTGCGAGCGAGCCTGTTGAGATAATTGCAATCAGCCAGTCACCTTTCACTTTGCTGTTTTGGGTAAGTCTTAATATAAAAAATGCAGCAATAATAACAACAGGTATTGTGATAAGTAATGGTGCAGTATTTAATGCAGCAGAAATAGCCAACGCACCAAATCCGACGTGAGAAAGCCCATCACCAATCATTGCGTATCTTCTTAAAACAAGGTTGACGCCGAGTAGTGCAGCACATAATGATACCAATATTCCCACAACTAATGCTCTAATCATAAACGGATATGATAAAATTTCTAAAAATAAATTCATTATTTATATCCTTTCGTTATTATTGTCAAATTTTCTGAAATATTCACTGCAAATGTATTCATTGACAGTTCCGTAAAAATA
>JAFXBO010000034.1 GCA_017521775.1 Clostridia bacterium
GTCTTTTTAGGGTAAATGTTTTTCACTTTTTTTAGAAAGGGAAGAAGTGCTTTCTGATTTTGAGGTTCAAAAGGTTCTCCTCCCAAAAGAGTCAATCCATCAATATAATCAGGTTTTAGAGCTTCAATTATTTCGTTCTCTACATCTTTGTTAAATAATTCTCCATAATCAAAATTCCAGGTTTCAGGTTGAAAACAACCCTCGCAATGATGAGTGCATCCTGATACAAATAAAGTAACTCTTACGCCTATACCATCTGCAATATCAAATTTTTTTATGTTACAATAATTCATATTATAAATGTAATACTCTTTCTTTTATTTCTTGTGTTCTTCCTTGGTTCCAGAATTGTGTTCCAATATAACCACAAGTTCTTCTTGCAACATTCATTTTGCTTTGATCCTGGCATCCGCAATTAGGGCACTCCCAGATAAGCTTTCCGTCTTTATCTGTAATAATTTGAATTTCACCCTCATAACCACAAGCCTGACAACAGTCAGATTTTGTGTTAAGCTCTGCATACATGATATTATCATAAATAAATTTCATAACATCTAACACAGCTTTGATGTTATTTTGCATATTAGGTACTTCAACATAACTGATTGCACCACCTGGAGAGAGTGCCTGGAACTGAGATTCAAATGCAAGCTTACTAAATGCGTCAATTTCTTCAGATACATGAACATGGTAGCTATTTGTAATATAGTTTTTATCAGTAACACCTTCGATTATACCAAATCTTTTTTGTAATGATTTTGCGAATTTATAAGTTGTAGATTCTAATGGTGTTCCGTAAATACTAAAATCAATATTCTCCTGTTCTTTCCATTTCTTTGTTGCTTTATTAAGGTATTCCATAACCTCTAATGCAAATGGAGTAGCTTCTGGATCTGTGTGAGATTTTCCTGTCATATATTTTACACATTCATAAAGACCTGCGTATCCAAGGGAAATAGTAGAATATCCTCCGAATAGAAGTTTATCAATAGTTTCGCCTTTTTCAAGTCTTGCAAGAGCACCGTGCTGCCATAAAATAGGAGCAGCATCACTTAGTGTGCCTTTTAATCTGTTATGACGACACATAAGAGCACGATAACATATTTCAAGTCTTTCATCAAAAATCTTCCAGAACTTTTCGAGATTTTTGCCTGATGATAATGCTATATCAACGAGGTTAAGAGTAACGACACCCTGATTAAATCTTCCGTAATACTTTGGCTCATTTGTTTTTGGGTCAACATATGGTGTAAGGAATGAACGACAACCCATACAGGTATAACAATGACCATCGCCATTTTTATCAACCTTAAGCTTTAGCATCATTTTCTCTGATATGTAATCAGGAACCATTCTCTTAGCTGTACATTTTGCAGCTAATTCTGTTAAATAATAATATTTAGAATCTTCTGTTATATTATCTTCTTCCAAAACATAAATCAGTTTAGGGAAGGCAGGGGTAATCCAATAGCCTTTTTCGTTTTTAACCCCTTGGATTCTTTGTTTAAGAGTTTCTTCAATAATCATTGCAAGGTCAGCCTTTTGCTGAGGGTCTGAAACCTCATTCAGATACATAAATACTGTTACAAAAGGAGCTTGTCCGTTAGTTGTCAGGAGTGTTACAACCTGATATTGAATAGTTTGAACACCTTTTCTGATTTCATCTCTTAATCTTTTTTCTGTCATTTCTGATAACTTTTCTTCAGAAACATTAATTCCACATTCTGCATACTCTTCAATCAACAATTTTTTGATTTTCTGTCTTGATATATCTACAAAAGGTGCAAGATGTGTCAAACTGATACTTTGACCGCCATATTGGCTTGATGCAACTTGCGCAATAATCTGTGTTGCGATGTTACAAGCAGTTGAAAAACTATGTGGCTTTTCAATTAATGTTCCACTGATGACTGTTCCATTTTGTAGCATATCTTCAAGATTTACCAAATCACAATTATGCATATGCTGTGCAAAATAGTCACTATCGTGGAAATGGATAATTCCATCTTCGTGTGCTTTAACAATATCTAAAGGTAACAGCATTCTTCTTGTTAAATCCTTAGAAACCTCTCCTGCCATATAATCACGCTGAACACTGTTTATTGTTGGATTTTTATTGGAATTTTCTTGCTTAACCTCTTCGTTGTTACACTCAATCAATGTTAAAATCTGATTGTCTGTTGTGTTGGAATTACGAATTAATGACCTTGTGTAACGATATTTGACATAGCTTTTTGCTACCTCAAAAGCACCCTGTGCCATAATTTGATTTTCTACTATATCCTGAATTTCCTCGACAGAATATGCTCTGCCTGCCTTAGAAAGTTTAAATTCCACATATTCTGCAATTTCTTTTATCTGGGATTCAGATAATTCATTTGATTTTACAGAATCATTTGCTTTCGAAATCGCGATGATAATTTTTGAAATATCAAAATCCACTTCAGAACCGTTTCTTTTAATAATTTTCAAGATAAAAACCTCCCATCTTTTTTGGTACTCTCATATAATACCAAATTATAGTGTATTTGTCAATAGATTTTTATTAAAAACCACAACATATTGTGGTTTTTAATCTCTTGTTAACATATTCCATACAATATATAATTAATAAAAAACCATATAATTCGTTGATTTATCTTGCTTTTTTTGATAAATTGCGATGCAAATAATATTGTGTATTGTAACCTAAATGTAATATACTTCGGATACATACTATGTATTGATTTTTAAATAAAAAAATGTTATTATATATGTAGTAAATAATTATGGGGAGTAGGCTATGAAAAACTGGACAGACGAACAAAGAGACGCTATCTATTCAAAGTGGTGCGATGATGAAAAAAGCATAAGCTCAAATATCCTTGTTAATGCTGCAGCAGGTTCAGGAAAAACTGCAGTCTTAGTCGAAAGAATTATAAATAAACTGTGCAGTGATAAAAATTCACCTGATTTTTGCGATATTAAAAATATCCTGGTTGTAACATTTACAAATGCAGCTGCAAAGGAAATGAAGCAAAGAATTACAGATGCGCTGAACGAAAAATTCTTACAGGCTATAGATGATAATGATGTTGTTTTTGCTGAGCATTTGAAAAACCAGATAAAATCAATTAATCTGGCCGATATAACCACAATAGATGCATTCTGTTTAAAGATTGTTAAGAATTATTTTCATTTGCTAAATATTGACCCCGATTTTAAAATTGCTGACAGCGCAGAATGTGAAATGATAAAGGATGAAATAATTGAAGAGCTTTTTGAGGAGGAATATTCCAAAGAAAGCTTTGTTGAGCTTGCCTTGAGACTTGCCGATAGTCGTGATATTTCCAATCTTGGAAACATAATAAGAAAGCTATATGACTATACCCGTTCATTGCCTGCTCCTGATGAATGGCTGTTAGAGAAAAAGGAACTGATATTATCCTCAGAGGAAGATAATATCTTCTATAAAACTATAAAAGAGGAAATATCAAATAAAATTAACGTTGCAAAAAATTATCTTTTTGTGGCTTTAAGAAATATGATAAAAGAGGCTATACCTTTTAATTTAAAATTAACCGAAGACGAAATTGTTGATATAATTTCTAAAAATCCTCCTGAAGAGGAAAATGATATTTATTATTGCTTTGGTACATATTATCTGGCTATATATAATGACTTTATGTTATGTAAATCATTATTAAAAATTAATGATTGGGATAAAATGTATCAATTGTTTAGCGCATATGAATTTATTCGTCTTAATCAATCTCCTAAATTTAAAAATAAAGAACTTTTGATTAAAGATAAAA
>JAFXBO010000035.1 GCA_017521775.1 Clostridia bacterium
AATGCTTCCAAAAACTGTATAATTTCTTTCATTATAAGAAATGTTCATATTTATATCGTCTTTGAATTTTAATAGTTCTGTCCATTTAAATTCAGATATTAATTGTGTCAGCATCATACCATATAAATCCTGAACATTAAACATATTGGATGCAAAATCGTTATACCACATTATTTTCCCTTCAATATCCAATATAAGCATTGGAAATGGGAATCGTGTTATAACTTCGTTTGTTGTATTTCCGCCCTGTTCGGTTATCATAGAAATAACCTTTGAAATTTCTTTATTCTTGTTTATCTCATCATATATAACAAATATAAGCAACAATAAAGAAACCATAAACTCAACTATGGCAATAGGGGTTTCTTTAAGAAATAAGCTAATCAAACCTAATACACTAAAAAGAATTATTAAAATAACTTTAATTCTTATCTGTATTAATCTGTTATTACCTTTCATAATATCAATAAATCCTTTCAAAGAATAACAATGCACAAATATATCTATTATATCATAATTTTACCACATATTTATTAAATAGTCAACAAAAATATAACATTGAAAAACGGAAGCAAAATTTCGCTTCCGTCAATAAATCATACATTTTTAGGCAAACTCGTAATCATATCTTCTAAATGTTCAATATAATTGTATTCCTTTTGAACAAATTTATCATTTGAGAATTCATAAACAGATAAAGATGCATTAAATGCCCATGGATAGTTTTTCAATTCACCAAGCGAAACACCATCACATTTTGCAGCAAAGCTACGAATCGGAGTTGCATGAGTACCGATGCATATTTTCTTTCCGTCGTTCTCTTTTGCAATTTTAGTTATCTCTTCATATACTCTTTTTTGTAAATGCTCAACCGATTCCCCACCTGTACATTTTGCAAGACCGATATTGTTTTTCCAGATATCATATTCCTTTTCAAATATTGTTTCTAATTCATCAAAATGTTTATTTTCCCACTCACCTGCATGAATTTCACGCAAATTTTTAGAGGTTATTATAGGGATATCTTTCATTTCTGAAATAGGCTTAACTGTATTGTATGCTCTTTTTAAATCACTTGAAAAAATCAGGTCAATATCAATGTTTTCAAAATGCTTTCTCAAAAGCTCTGCTTGTTTATACCCCTTGGGTGATAAGTCGAGGTCTGTATGGCCTAAAAAGGAATTCACCAAATTCCCCATACTTTCCCCATGTCTTATTAAAATAATTTCTGTCATTTCACAGCCTCTTTTAATTCATTTACTCTATCTGTTTTTTCCCAACGAACATCAATATCTTCTCTACCCAAATGTCCATAAGCAGAAAGCTGCTTATATATAGGCTTTCTTAAATCAAGAGCAGAAATAATTGCGTTTGGTCTTAAATCAAAGACCTTATCTACTGCCATCTTAATCTTTTCAATATCAATTTTTTCAGTACCAAAAGTATCAATCATAACTGATACTGGCTTTGCCACACCGATAGCATAAGCAAGTTGAACCTCACACTTATCTGCAAATCCAGCTGCAACAATATTTTTTGCAACCCATCTTGCAGCATATGCAGCAGAACGGTCAACTTTTGTAGGGTCTTTACCTGAAAAAGCACCACCACCGTGACGAGCCATACCACCATATGTGTCAACAATTATTTTTCTTCCTGTCAAACCACTGTCACCCTGAGGACCACCAACAACAAATCTGCCTGTTGGGTTAATGAAATACTTAGTATTTTCACTCAAATACTTTTCAGGAATTGTTGTTTTTATAACCTCACGAATTAAATCCTCTCTGATTTGTTCTAACGTAACATCAGGAGAGTGCTGTGTTGAAACAACGACTGTATCAACGCTGACAGGTTTGTTATCTTCATATAAAACTGTTACCTGAGTTTTTCCGTCAGGTCTTAAATAATCCAATGTTCCATTTTTTCTGACATCTGTCAATTTTCTTGCAAGCTTATGAGCCAAAGAAATTGGCAGAGGCATAAGTTCAGGTGTTTCATTGCAGGCATATCCAAACATCATTCCCTGGTCCCCTGCGCCTGTTGAATTTCCCTGATCATTTTCTCCTGTTTTATTTTCAAATCCCTCATTTACACCCATAGCAATATCAGGAGATTGTTCATCAATTGATGTTACAACTGCACAGGTATGTCCGTCAAAACCATACTTTGCTCTGTCATATCCAATCTCTAAAACAACATCTCTTGCAACCTTAGGAAAATCAACATAACAATTAGTTGTAATCTCGCCCATAATATTTATTATACCTGTTGTACAGGTAGTTTCACAAGCTACACGTGCATTAGGGTCTTTCTTTAAAATTTCATCGAGTATTGCATCAGAAATTCTATCACATATTTTATCAGGATGTCCCTCTGTAACGGACTCCGAAGTAAAAAGCATCTTAGCCATTTTATATATCTCCAATCATTATTAATTTAAGTACATTTTATACTATAACACAATTTGACACAAATGTCTATAGTTTGCGGAAAATACCTATAACCTTACCTAAAATTTTAACATCCTTAACAATTATAGGTTCCATCGCATCATTTTCAGGCTGCAATCTGATATATCCGTTTTCCTTATAAAATGTTTTAACTGTTGCATTTTCATTATCCAACAAAGCCACAACAATGTCTCCGTTTTTTGCATCAGGTTGCTTTGAAACTATAATCATATCCCCATCCAATATAGCAGCATTAATCATAGATTCTCCTGTTACCTTAAGCATAAATAAATCTTTGTTTTTAGCGTAGCTTATCGGCAAAGGAAATGTATCATTAACCTCGTCAACAGCTGTAATAGGTAATCCTGCAGCAACATTTCCATAAACAGGAACATCAATATACTTGTCGGAAACATATTCTATTTTAGATATGTTTTCTTCTTCCATACCAACAACCTTAATTGACCTGTTTTTTGAAGAATCTCTGATTATTTTCCCGTGTTCTTCTAGCTTTCTTAAACGAGCATGAATTGTTGCAGTTGATTTTAAGCCCACCTTCTCGCCTATTTCTCTGACTGATGGAGGAAAGCCGTTTTTAATAAGCTCATCCTTTATAAAATCCAATATTTCATAATCTTTTTCAGATAGATCAGCCATTTTATCACCTCAATCCTTTATTTTTTCTTCTCTATATATTTTAAAAGTCCCTTACATCCTGCCAAAACATCCTTGTATGTTCTATCAAAATCCCCGGTGTACCATGGATCTGCCACATCTTCAAAAGAGTCTGCAAACTCAAGT
>JAFXBO010000036.1 GCA_017521775.1 Clostridia bacterium
ATATGTCACTTGATACCAAATTTTTATAAGATTACAGATGGTGAAATTTTAATCGACGGAGAAAATATTAATAATTTCACTCTTGAATCCTTGAGAAAAAACATTGGAATAGTTCAGCAAGATATTTATTTATTCAATTCAAGCATAAAGGATAATATTCTGTACGGAAATCTTGATGCAACAGATGAAGAAGTAATAATGGCTGCCAAGAGGGCTAATATTCACGACTATATTATGACATTAGAGAAAGGTTATGAAACACAGATTGGGGAAAGAGGCGTTAAACTTTCAGGGGGTCAGAAACAGAGACTGTCTATTGCAAGAGTTTTCCTAAAAAATCCACCTATATTAATTCTTGATGAAGCAACAAGCGCTCTTGATAATGCTACTGAAATTTTAATCCAGAGTGCATTGGATGAATTGTGTGTCGGACGAACAACAATAGTTGTTGCTCACAGATTATCAACAATAAAGAATGCTGATAAAATTGCTGTAATTGATGATGGAAAAATGATTGAACAAGGAACACACAACGAATTAATTAATCAAAATGGTATGTATGCAAGGTTATATAATCAACAATTCAGAATGGAATAATTACGAAATTTGGAAGAAATATTAAAAAATTGTATAAAAATTTAGAAAAAATGTTCAAAAAAACTGTACAAAAATTAAATTTTATGATACAATGAATATATCTATGTAATATCTAATATCCAGGAGGGGTTATTAATGATTAGTAAAGCATTTGGGAGTATTGTTTCACAAATGGCAGAAGTTTTCCCAAAAAGATTTGGTATCGCTGATGCGCAAGGCTTGGTTCTTGCTGCAAATGGTCCAGAAGTTTCGGAGGATATAATAGAGGAATTGGCATATTCAATTCCTAGTGATGACAAGCTTTATTTTAAAAACGGATATACTGTTAGATTGATTTCAGGTAAATCATATCCTGAGTATGTTGTCTATGTTGAGGGAGTTGATGAAATCTCTAAATATTGTTGTAATGCAGTGACAGTGGCTGCAAACAATGTGAGATTTTATTATGATGAAAAATATGACAAGACAATATTTATGCAAAATATCATTTTAGATAATATGCTCTCATTTGACTTGCATCAAAAGGCTCACGAACTTCATGTTGAAACAGAGGCTCCGCGTGCAGTTTTTTACATAATGGTCCAGAAAAAGGGAGATACCTCAATTTATGAGGTTAATAGAAATCTTTTCCCAGATAAAGAAAAAGACTTTGTGATAAACATTGATAGCGAAAATATTATTTTAATTAAAGAATTAAAAGAAGTTCTTTCATCAGAAGATCTTGATGAAATTGCAAAATCAATTTTGGATACTGTTAATTCCGAGTCAATGAATAAGGTGTTGATTGGTGTTAGTACAGTTGCTGCTAATATCAATGAGCTTAATTCAGCTTATAAAGAATCTCAGGTTGCACTAGAGGTCGGCAAGGTATTTGATGATGAGAAGTATATTTTAAATTATGCAAACTTGGGAATAGGAAGACTTATCTATCAATTACCTACAAAGCTTTGCGAATTATTTTTATCAGAAGTTTTACAAAAGGATGATATTACATTATTAGATAGTGAAACAATTTTAACTATTAATAAATTCTTTGAAAATGATTTGAATGTATCTGAAACATCAAGACAGTTGTTTGTTCACAGAAACACACTTGTGTACAGACTCGAAAAGATAAACAAATTAACAGGTCTTGATTTGCGTAAATTTGACCAGGCAATTGTATTCAAGGTCGCAATGATGGTTAATAAGTATCTTCAGTCAAATCCGATGAGAAAATAATCAATAGTGTAGGTGGGAGCTAATGATTGAGTTAATTAATGTTACAAAAGAATATGATAACGGAACACTTGCTCTTGAAAATGTAAATCTTCAGATTGAAAATGGTGAATTTGTTTTTTTAGTCGGCTCAAGTGGTGCAGGTAAAACAACTATAACCAAGCTTTTGATGCGTGAGGAAAATGTCACATCAGGTGAGATTTTCTTAAACGGTGAGGATATAACAAAAATAACTGAAAAGGAAATTCCATATCTAAGAAGAAAAATGGGTGTTGTTTTTCAGGACTTCAGATTGTTAAATGACAGAACAGTTTATGAAAATGTCGAATTTGCAATGAGAGTTGTTGGTGCATCAAAAAGAGAAATAAGACGAAGAGTGCCTGTCGTTCTAAATATGGTAGGGTTAAATTACAAAGCAAAAATGCTTCCGTCAGAACTATCCGGAGGAGAGCAACAAAGGGTTGCTTTAGCTCGTGCGTTGGTAAATAACCCTTCAATTCTTATTGCTGATGAGCCTACCGGTAATCTTAATCCTAAAACAGCGATGGAGATTATGGAGATTTTTGAAAATATAAACCAAATGGGTACAACCGTTATAATGGCAACTCATGCCAAAGATATTGTAGATATTATGCACAAAAGAGTTATTGAAGTGTGTGATGGCCATATTGTAAGAGACGAAATTGGAGGTGAATATCACGATGAATCTATCGAAAATTAGATATTCAATCTCACAAGCGAAAAAAAATGTAATCAGAAATGGACTTATGAGCATAGCTTCACTATTTACAATAAGTTGTTGTTTGTTCATTTTAGGATTATTTACTGTAATTACATTTAATGTTAATTCATTTACTACACAGATTAAGGACCAATGTGAAATTCAGTTGTTTATAAACCTTGGAACCGATGAAAATAGGGTATCTGAAATAGCTGATGAAATCCTTACATATCCAAATATAAAAGAGGTCGTTTTTCATTCACGTGAAGAATTATATGAATATGCTATGAACGATGTTTTTGATGGTAAAGAGGAGTTAATTGGTAATTATACCGAAGAGGATAATCCATTTTCTGATTCTTATAAAATAACTCTTCAGGATATTTCACTGACATCTCAAACGGTTTCGCAACTTGAAAAAATTGCAGATGTAAGTCATATTGAAAATAAGCAGGATGTTACCAATATTGTTATATCTGCTTCAAATGCAGTAAAAAACTTAAGTGCAGTTGTAATGCTTATATTGTTTATGATTTCAATTGTTATCATTTCAAATACTGTCAGATTAACAGTATTTAACAGAAGAAAAGAAATTAATATCATGAAATATATAGGTGCAACAGACAGATTTATCAGAATTCCTTTTGTTATTGAAGGTATAATGATTGGTTTTTTGGGTGCAATTTTGTCTTTTGCGTTGATTTCATGGGGATACATTGTTATTTATGCCAAGTTCGCCGAGTCTTCGTTTGATGTGTTTGAATTGATTCCATATATTAATATAGCACCATTATTATGTGTTATTTTTATAGTTTTTGGATGTTTGATTGGTATAATAGGAAGTTCAATATCAATGAGAAAATATTTAAAGGTATAGGATGTTTTATATGCATAAAAATAAAGTCTTTACTGTATTAATTTCATTTATTTTAATTTTTTCTTTTGTTTCTACTTCATTTGCTGCAAAAAGTGTTGATGAACTTAAGTCAGAAATGCAGAAAAGAAATGAGCAAATCAAACAAAAAGAAAAAGAGATAAATGCAAAGAAGTCAGAGAAAAATGCTGAAATTGAGAAAAGAAATAGTCTTGATTTGCAAATATCAGGGTTACTCGATGATATTGAGGAAACACAAACTCTTATAAATGCAAAGGAAACAGAAATTCAGGCTAAAAATGCTGAAATTGATGCAATTTCGGCAGAAATTGAGGAGAATGACAAGCGTTTAAAGGAAAGACTTGTAATAATGTATGAGTATGGTTCAACATCATACATAGAGCTTTTGCTTAACTCAAATGGTCTTGCTGATTTAGTTACAAGAATTTCGGTTATACGAAGTGTATATAATTACGATAAGGATGTTATAAATAAATTCGTTGAATCAAAGCAAAAGGTTGAAGAAGCAAAACAGCTTATCGTAAATGAACAGAATGAGCAGATTGAAGCAAGAAATATCTTAGAAGGTAAAAAATCAAAGCTTGATTCTCTTAGAAAAGAAAAAGATAAAATTATAAATGAACTCAATAGTGATATTAAGGCATTAGAGAAAGAGGAAGCGAAGATTGAGGCAGACTATCAGGCAATTCAAAATGAATTAAATGCTGCTCTTTCATCATCTAAGTCATCGACTCAATATAAAGGAAATGGTAAGTTTTGTTGGCCTTCAGCAGTATCTCAAAGAATAACATCACCATATGGTTACAG
>JAFXBO010000037.1 GCA_017521775.1 Clostridia bacterium
ATGAAATCAAAAATGCAGTGACAGGCTCTACCTATGCAATCAGTGAGCCTACAATAGACTATGTTGTGACAAAAATACCAAAATGGCCTTTTGACAAATTCTTTAATGCAAAAAGAAATCTTGGAACTAAGATGATGGCAACAGGTGAAGTTATGGCTATCGGAAGTAGCTTTGAAGCGTCCTTATTAAAGGGTGTGAGATCACTTGAAATAGGTTAGTTCACTTTGGAGAGAGAAAGCTCAAAAAATCGTTCTTTGGACGAGCTTATTAAAAGAGTTTGTATTCCTGATGACGAAAGACTTTTTGATTTGGCAGAGCTTATTAGACGAGGCTTTATGATGACCAAGATTGCAAAAATAACAGGAATGGATATGTTCTTTTTGCAGAAAATCAAGAATATAGTAGATGCTGAGGAAGCTCTTAAAAAGCTATCTCTTGATGATATAGATTATGATACAATGAAGAAGTATAAGACAATGGGATTTTCTGATAAGGGAATTGCATTGTTAATCGGCTGTGGTGCTGACGAATTATATGAAAAGAGAAAATCATTAAATGTTATGCCTGTTTATAAGATGGTTGATACCTGTGCAGGTGAATTTGATGCAGTTTCTCCATATTACTATTCAACCTATGATGAAGAAAATGAAGCAATACCAAGCGACAAGAAGAAGGTTATTGTAATAGGTTCAGGACCAATCAGAATCGGTCAGGGTATAGAGTTTGACTACTGTAGTGTTCATAGCGTGTATGCATTGAAAAAGGCAGGAATAGAAACTATTACAATTAATAATAACCCTGAAACAGTAAGTACAGACTTTGATACATCGGATAAGCTCTATTTTGAACCATTAACTGAGGAAGATGTTTATAGCATAATTGAATTGGAAAAGCCTGATGGAGTTGTGCTACAGTTTGGTGGACAGACAGCTATTAAATTAGCTAATTTCCTTGACAAAATGAATGTTCCGATTTTGGGAACTCAACCAAAGTATATTGATGAGGCTGAAGACAGAGAAAAATTTGATGATTTGTTGGAAAAATTGGATATCAAGCGTCCTAAGGGAAAGGCAATCTGGTCTGTTAAAGAGGGAATTGAAGAAGCTAACAGATTAGAGTATCCATTGCTTGTTCGTCCTTCATATGTTTTGGGTGGACAGGGAATGGAAATCACAAGAAATGAAGATGACCTTGTGAGATACTTAACAGATGCATTCCACAAAGACCACAAGAACCCTGTTTTGATTGACAGATACCTTGGAGGAAGAGAGCTTGAGGTTGACGCAATATGCGATGGTAAGGATGTATTAATTCCTGGTATTATGGAGCATCTTGAAAGAGCTGGTGTTCACTCAGGTGACTCTGTTTCAATCTATCCTCCGCAGAATGTTAAGCCACATATCATTGAAAAGATAAAAGATGTGACATATAGAGTTGCAATTGAATTGAATGTTATTGGTATGATTAATATTCAGTTTATTGAATTCAAGGATGAACTTTATATAATTGAGGTTAACCCTCGTTCAAGCCGAACAGTTCCTTATATAACAAAGGTTACAAATGTGCCTGTAATTGATATTGCAACAAGAATTATGCTTGGGGAAACCTTAAAGGATATGGGATATGAAACAGGAATTGCTCCTGAAACTAATACGGTTGCAATCAAGGTTCCTGTGTTCTCAACAGAAAAGTTGCCTCAGGTAGAGGTTAGCTTAGGACCTGAAATGCGTTCAACAGGTGAGGTTTTAGGTGTAGGTGCAAGCTTTAAGGAAGCAATGTATAAAGGATTTATTGCAGCAGGAACACCAATTCCAAAGAGTGAGTCAAGAATATTGGTATCAATAAGAGAATTTGATAAGGAAAACTTCTTGCCAATGGCAAAGAGATTCCAGAAGATGGGTTGCAAATTTATTGCAACAACAGGTACTGCAAATTATTTGAGTGCAAATGGTATTGAGGTTGAAACCTGTAAAAAGATTTCAGAGGGTGTTCCAAATGTTCTTGATATAATAAGAAGTGGAATGGTTGATATGGTTGTTGACATTCCTCAAAAAGCAAACAACGCAAATTCAGACGGCTTCAGAATGAGAAGATGTGCAGCAGAGTGTTCAATTCCTATGATGACATCTTTAGATACTGTTGGTGCATTGATTGAGGTTATGGAAGAAAACTTTACTTGTGAAAAGACTAACGTTGTTGAATTAAATGATATTAAATAATAGGGGGGTATAACAATGATTAACAGAAGAGACATAGCAGTTGCTATAATTTTGACAATTGTTACCTGTGGGATTTACGGCTTATATTGGTTCGTATGCTTGAATGATGATCTGAATGAGTTAACAGATAGGAATGATACATCAGGTGGAATGGCATTGTTGTTGAGCATAGTTACTTGTGGAATATATCTGTATTACTGGATGTATAAGGCCGGTGAAAAGGTTGATACATTGAAAGCAAACAGAGGTCAGGTATCTCAATATTCAGGAATTGTTTATTTAGTGTTGACATTATTTGGCTTCGGAATAGTATCATATGCTTTAATTCAGGATGAACTTAATAAGAACTCAAATGAAACAAAGATTATATAAGCTGACCAGAGGTTATGCACTGATTTTTGCAGCAGGGCTGTTATATGCCCTGCTCTTTTCAGAATTTAATATAAAAATACCCTGTATATTTAATACTATAACAGGGTATTTATGTCCTGCGTGTGGAATAAGCAGAATGTGTGTTTCAATACTAAAATTTGAATTTATAGAAGCTTTTTATTATAATAGACTTGTATTTTTGTTAATTCCGTTGTTTTGTTTTTTTATAGTAAAATGGAGCTATGATTATGTTAAAAAAGGGAAAATAACCAAAAGCAAAACTGAAAAAATTATACTCTGGACAGTTATTGTGTTGTTAGTTATTTTTGGCATAGTCAGGAATATTATTTAATTCTTGTTCCGATTATTATAGCAAGAACGGATTTTAAAATATCAAATGGCAGGAAAATAAAAGCACTTGAAATAAGTGCTTTTTTAAATTCAATGGAATAAATTAACATATATTGAACAGAACCTGTTATATAGCATATAAAAAGAGATAACAAGGATGTTGAAAAAAGAAACATTTTCTTGTGTTTGATTTTTGATAGATTATCTGATGCCAAACCCATTATTCCTGCAATAAAAATATAAGAAAATATATATCCACCGGTTGGGCCGAAAAGAACCTGAACTCCACCCCTAAATCCTGAGAAAACAGGCAATCCAAGAGAGCCTATAAGAATATATACTATCACTGTTATAATTGATTTTTTAAAACCAAGAACTATTGAGGAAAGAAAAATTGCAAGAACGCATATGGAAATCGGAACTGGTCCGATTGGTATTGATATTATTGAAAATATGCAGATAATCGCACAAAATAGTGAAATTAAGGTCAGGTCTTTGGTATTAATTTTCAATTCGATAGCTCCTAATCTGAAATTTAAGATAATTATAATACAAAAAAACAAAAATGTAAATTGAATATTTTGAATTTCTTGACAAAAACCAATTAAAATGATAATATGAAATAAAAGTAAGTCAGATGGTCGCGGGCATATTATATATGCGTGAGGAAAGTCCGAGCTCCACAGAGCAGGGTGCCGGGTAACACCCGGTGGAGGCGACTCCAAGGATAGTGCAACAGAAAATAAATGCCAATGTTATTGGTGATTGTGGAAATGTGAGGTAAGAGCTCACAGGAATGATGGTAACTGAAATTCCGTGTAAACCCCATCCGGAGCAACATCGACAGCGAAATTAAGTCTGCTCGGCATTTCGCGAATGATGGCTTGAGCGTTATAGTAATATAACGCCACAGATAGATGACCATTTGATACAGAACTCGGCTTATAGACTTGCTTTTTTAATTTAAAGCTTAACCTCAAGACTAAAAAGGTGTTGACCTATGATGGTCTTGGGGTTTTTGCATTAAAATGTCGAAAACGGAGGTAGAGAAAAATGAAAAAATTAACAGGAATTATAATTGGAGCAGTTTTAATTGCGTGTGGTGTCATTTATATTTTAGGTGCTTTTGGTATTACGGATGTTAATGTTTCACTTGACGGATGGTGGACTTTATTTATCATAATTCCGTGCTTAAACGGACTTTTTACAAGCAAAGATAAATTTGGTAATTTTATTGGTCTTGCTGTTGGTGTGCTTCTTCTTTTAGCAGCACAAAATGTGTTTGAGTATGATATGATATGGAAAATCATTGTACCACTCATTATCATTATGATTGGTATTAAATTGATTGTGAAAACTGTTTCTCCAAAGACAAATCCTGATAAAACTCAAAATGAAAATATGGCAGCATTCAGCTCACAAAACTTTGACTATACTGACGAAGAAATTGTTGTTGCAAAAATCGGAGCAGTTTTTGGTGGTGCAAAATGTAATTTGCTTGATTCTAAAATTAAAGACGGAAGTCAGCTTGATCTTTTCTGTGCCTTTGGTGGTGCTGACATTTTTGTGCCTGAAAATGTGAATATAAAAATTAATACATTCTGTTTGTTTGGAGGAATAAGCGATAAACGAGTGATAAAAGAAACAAACAAAGATAATGTAACTCTCACAATAAATGGTTTTTGCATATTTGGAGGCGCTGATATAAAATAAAAAAACAAGCATACACTTTCGTGTATGCTCATTTATGTTGAAAGAGCCAAATGGTTTAGATGCAAATACGCCAAAGGCGTGCTCGTAAAAAGGTGGTAGCGACGGTGAGCCGTTGTGAGTGCGTTTACAAGCGAACAGGTGAGCCAAGTGTGCCTTTTTGCGAAAAAGGAGGAACAGTGAAGAGGGTGACTGATTTTTTTGTACAAAAAAATCGGAACAAGCATAACTTGTTCCGACGTGGTGACCCGTAAGGGAATACGACTCGCATACGCTCCCTGTATGCTGCGCCATTGCCAATCACTCATCGCTAAAAGCTCGAGTTCTTGGTGGCTACGCTATTTCACCCTGCGGGTTCGATTTCTTAGTGAATTACACAAAAAAACAAGCATACACTTATCGTGTATGCTCATTTTTTTGGTGACCCGTAAGGGAATCGAACCCTTGTCGCCGCCGTGAGAGGGCGGAGTCTTAACCGCTTGACCAACGGGCCATAACACCAAAGTATTATAGCATACAAATTTTGTTTTGTCAACACATAATAGTCAAAAAATCAAATATGTGCAAGTAAAATAGTAACTGCATAAAAAATGTTGCAGAAGGAAATTTCCTTCTGCAACAATTTTTTTACGCTAATTCAAAGGATTTACAATCGGTGCAATCCTTCATTGTAGGATTAGATTCGTGTGTTCCCACTGTGATGCAATCCAAAGAACAGTAGTCTTTAGAATTGCAGTGGAACTTACATTGCTGAACAGTACATTTGATGCTCATATTTGCATTATCACAAGCCATTTTTAATTCCTCCGATAAAATTGATTTGATAATTTTAAAATTATCTGAATATATTTTTATCAGAAAAGAATTATATTATTCATTTTTTAATCGCAGAAAATTTTTAAAACACGATAATTTTCGTAATTATAAGTAGATAAAGGACGATAGTCCGAGTCGTTTGTGTGTGCTGCTAAAAGAATGGTGTCAGGAGTATGTTCTCCCACATCAACAACAACGGGTGAATGGTCAAATTGTGGATTTTGTGCATTAAAATCAAGTTGTATAATATCACCTGGCTCAACATCTTCAAGAGTTGATACAACAGCTCTCGGACCAACGGCTGTATTGTTGATTAAAAAATTGTAGAGTTGGTTTACTCCTGTCCATGAGGGAGAACGGTCATTCAGACTGTTATAATACCATCCAAATGTCGGGGTATAGTTCATTTCTCCACACCCTGCATAAATCACTTGCGATGCAAAGTTGGTACAGTCACCACCGATATTTTGAAAATCATAGTACATAGGA
>JAFXBO010000038.1 GCA_017521775.1 Clostridia bacterium
GGGGTTGATGCTTTTGCAATATCACGAATAGTGTTATCAATAAAGACAGGGAATTTAATTTTTGTAAATAATGCTAAAAGTCCTAATGCTGAAGCAATAATCAATGGATTGGTAACAATTCCCTTTAATATATTTTTAAAGTTAATTGTTCCACTCCTGAAGGTTTCAAGCACCAAGACTGCTAAAATGTTAAAAAGAGGAACAACAATAGCAATCATAACAGATGCAGTTCCAACAATATCGTCGCCATAAAGCGATATGCTCAATGGTACTCCGAATATTGCAAAATTACTTCTGAAAATTCCTTGTATAAGAACTCCTCTTTTGGAATTATCTTTTTCTAAAGAGCACACAACTATAAATGCAAGTATGGCAACCACTATTATTGATATAATAGAGTATAAAATCAGTTTAGGATTAAAGACATCTGCAATTTCTGATGTATATACATTATAAAAAATCATCAATGGCAGAAACAGTTTAAAAACTGAGGCATTAATTCTTTTTAAGGCGTCATCATTAAAAATATTAACTTTTTTTAAAACATACCCTAAGACCATCATTATGAATATTGGCATAATGACTGTAAAGGATAAAATAAGATTATCCATAAAAATACCAACCTTTATGTATTATAATAAGTTTCCTAAAATCTCTTCATAAGATTTATTTATTATGTAACGAGGTGCAATATCAAATACAGTTTTACAACCTGTTTCGCCCTCTTTGTTAAGTCTGTATGCAGCTCTTGCATATGCAGCTATAACGGATGCAGTGAATTCTGGGTTTGAATCAAGCTTTAGGCTATATTCTATAATATTATTGTTTTCTGAGTTCCAGCCTGTTTTTCCGCTTCTTATAACCATACCACCGTGTGGAATACCACTGTGATTCTTTAAAAGCTCTTCCATTGAGATAAAGTTTACTGTTGTATCATAGTCGCTAAAGTAGTTTGGCATTGTTTTAATCTCGTTCTCAATGCGTGATTTGTCAGCCCCATCTTCAACTACAACAAAGCATTCTCTTGTGTGCTTTTGTCTTGTTGATAGAGTAGGGTTTTCTCCATTTCTCACCGACATAACTGCTTCATCAACAGGTACAGTATATTGTCTTGCATCGATTACACCTTCAATTCTTCTGATAGCATCAGAATGTCCCTGACTAACCCCCTTACCCCAGAAGGTATAGTCATTTCCGTCTGACAAAATTGCATTTGCATAAAGACGATTTAGTGAAAACATACCAGGGTCCCAACCAACAGAAATAATACCGATATGGTTATATTCCTTTGCAACCTTATTGACATTATTAAAATGCTCAGGTATTTTTGCGTGAGTATCAAAGCTGTCGATGACATTAAAATATTTTGCATATTCAGGGGTTTGTTCGGGAAGGTCGGTTGCGCTTCCTCCACACAAAATTAAAACATCAATTTCATCTTTTTTATTGATAGCCTCATCAACTGAATAAACATTTACATCTGGTGTTAAAATCTTGACTGTTTCAGGGTTTCTTCTTGTGAAAACTGCAACAAGCTCCATATCATCATTTTGCTTTATTGCACATTCAATTCCTCTTCCTAAGTTTCCGTAACCCATAATTCCTATTCTGATACTCATTTTCTTCACTCCAATTCATGTATTTGAAAACTATTTTACAATTCTTATTGTCTTAATCACCTGCATATTAACAGGGCTGTCATTTTCATCAGTTTCAACTTCTGCAAGCTTGTCGATATATTCTATTCCTTCTGTAACCTCTCCAAAGGCTGCATAATTTGCATTAAGTGACAAAGAATCTTTATGAACGATGAAGAACTGTGATGTTGCAGAGTTAGGATCGTCAGTTCTTGCCATTGAGATTGTACCTCTTTTGTGAGGAATGAAATTCATAAAATTATTAGTTATAAATTCGCCATTTATTGTTGGAATTCCGATATAAGGTCTTCCTTCATTATCATAGCCACCACCCTGAACAACAAAGTCTTTTATAACTCTGTGGAAGATTGTGTTATTGTATATCTTGCTGTTTGCTAAATTAACAAATTGGCTAACAGTTGCAGGTGCAATGTTAGGGAAAAGATCAAGCTTGATTATATTTCCATTTTCCAACTCAATTTCTGCTTTTGTAACATATTTTCTGTCTGAAACATAGTCTTTATAGATAGTGTATCCATACTCTCCGAATATATCAATAATTGCAGAACCAAGCTCTGCACCATCCTTTGCATATTCATTTGTGTTTGGAGTATAATCTACTGTAACAGTTTTTGTTTCATCAATCCAATCTACTGTTGCACCCATCAGTTCTGCAATACATCTGATTGGAATCATTGTCTTTTCGTTTATTAATTGAGGCGCGACATCACTCACATAACCTTTATCAACAGCTGTATTTGTAAACTTAAAGAGAGTGTCACGACCTATCCACATAATATAGATATCATTTCCGTCTGACATTGAAACAGCTTTATTTGTGTCATTCCATAAAACCTCACATTGTAATGCTTCGCCAACACTTCTTAGTGGAATTAAAATTCTTCCATCAATATTAACAGGCTCTGTGTCAACGTTCAAAATTTCTCCATTTACCTTGATTGTGGTATGAGCTGCATTCGCAGTCATTCCGCCAAACAGTAAGATTGAAGCTCCTACCAATACCATTAATAATTTTTTCATTTTTTTCATACCTCTTTCTTTTATTTTTTATTTTATTTTTTCGCAACTGTCTATTACGTATAATTCCAAGGCTTCCCAATCACCAACAAGACCATTTTTTATATCTAAATCTATGTTTGCTGCTGCGATTATTCTGTCAACGAGATAATTCTCTCCGAAGCTTCTTGCTGAGTTTGCGTATTTTTGAGCAATATATGGTGTTGCCTTAATTTTTTGAGCAATTTCTGAATAACTTTTTCCCTCAGCAACTGCAAGTGCACTGTAAAGCATTTTATCAAATGTTGATGAAAGAATATACATCAGTCTTGCAGCAGGCTCTTTGATAGTTTTTAAATCAGAA
>JAFXBO010000039.1 GCA_017521775.1 Clostridia bacterium
AATTTATAAATTTCTTTAAAAAAAACAAATTGCATAAAAAAAGGCAAAAGTTTTCAACATTTTTAAGCAAGTCAAGCAAAAAAACGGAGGCTATTATGAAGAAAATAAAATCGTATCTTGTAATTCTTTTAGGGGTAATATTGGCATCCTTTGGTATTGGTATGTTTTGCATTCCAAATAAAATTGTAGGTGGAGGGGTGTCAGGTGTTTCTACGGTTCTGTATTATCTTTTTAAAATACCTGCAGGTATCAGCTACTTTGCATTCAATATCCTTTTTTTGATTATCGGATTAAAAAAACTTTCAAAAGGATTTATTATTAAAACAATTATTTGTGCAGGACTGATGTCTTTTTTAATAGATGTATTTTTAACATTCCCGCCGATTACAGACGATGTTGTTTTAGCGTCCCTGTTTGGAGGAGTGATATATGGAGTGGGGATTGGTCTGACACTTATTTCGGATGCTTCAACAGGGGGAACTGATATACTCGGAAGAATTATACAGTATATGCGACCTCATATTGAGATAGGGAAAATTTTTATGATAATTGATTTAATCATAATAGCATTTTCTTTTATGGTTTTTGGGGAGGTTGACCTGTCACTTTATGGAGTTTTGTCTCTGTATATTTCAACCACTGCAATAGATTTGCTGGTCCACAAATTAAATGTGTCAAAGCTTGTATTTGTTATCAGTGAAAAGGGGGAGAGTGTTGCTAAAAAATTAATTGAGGAATGTGGGAGGGGTGTTACAATAATTGATGCAGTTGGTGCATATACAATGAAAGAAAAAAATATGCTTATATGTGCTATGAAAGAGAATGAAATGCCTGAATTTCAAAGAAATGTTATGTCGGTTGATGAAGATGCTTTTATTGTGGCAACTGAGTCGCAAAAAATATTTGGAAAAGGATTTTATGTATATCATTAAGAATTCATCTTGACTAAAATAGTAATTCGTGCTAAAATGTGGAGTTGAAAAAGGGGATAGGCATATGAAAAATCGAGTAAAATTAGTTTTAAAATGGATTATGATTTCGATTTTAATCGGACTTATAGGTGGATTAGTTGGAACTGCATTTCACATAAGTGTTGATGCTGTGACCGAAATAAGACAAGAGAATAATTGGATTGTTTATTTGTTACCAATAGGTGGACTTTTGATTGCATTTTTATATAAAAAATTCAATGCTGAAAAGGGAATGGACACAAACAGAGTTTTAAGAGCAGTTAAATCTGAGGCAGATGTTCCTGTTCGTATGATGCCACTGATATTTTCAGGAACAGTTATATCGCACTTATTTGGTGGTTCTGTGGGCAGAGAGGGTGCTGCACTTCAGCTTGGAGGAAGTGTTGGTTACAATTTGTCAAGGTATTTAAAAACGGATAAATCGCAATATCATCTGGCAGTTATGGCTGGAATGAGCGCAGTTTTTTCAGCACTTTTCGGAACACCTGTTGCAGCATCAATTTTTTCATATGAAGTGGCAAGGGTAAGGCTAAAAAAGTATTATGAACTTATTCCGTGCCTGATAGCTGCATTGGTTGCAAGGCAGACAGCAGGGATATTTGGTGTTGCTCCTATAAGGTTTGATGTGCAGTTTCCATCGATAAATACATTTTTAATTCTAAAACTAATATTATTATCTGCTTTATGTGGAATGGTTGCATATTTGTTTTGTCTGTCAATACATAAGACTGAGAGATTTGTAGGAAAAATATTACCTAATATATATTTCAGAGCATTATTCGGTGGTGCGTTGATTGCAGTTCTAACATATCTTGTTGGAAGTTATGATTATAACGGTGCGGGAATGAATATAATTGAGGATGCAATAAACGGAAAAGCAATATGGTATGCCTTTATTTTTAAAATTATATTTACAGTGATATCAGTTAGCTGTGGTTATAGAGGAGGAGAGATAGTTCCTGCATTTTTCATTGGCTCTACACTTGGTTGTGTTGTGGCACAATTGATTGGATTGCCTGCATCATTTGGCGCTTGTATTGGATTTATTGGATTATTTTGTGGAGCAGTAAATTGCCCTGTTGCATCAATTATAATCGCATTAGAGATTTTTGGTGGAAAAGGTATTCTTTTCTTTGTTGTTGCTTGTGTGATAAGTTATATAACATCAGGAAATATCAGTCTTTATAAAAATCAGGGGAAATATAGCATATAAAAAGAGGCTATAAAAAAAGCCTCTTTTTCACAGATAGAAATCGTGGTTTCCGATACTTTTATAGAATCTTCTGTTGTTTATTATCCAAAGACTTGAAGCCTTTTTTGGATTTAAGAAATAAAGACTATTTCCTGCTACATTGTTGCCGTTTATAGCTTGTTTTGCAGCGCTATAGCTTTCTTTTGATGGATTATTGTAAATTGCTCCGTTAATTGTAGGAGTGAACTGAACTCCGTATTTTTTATCAAACACAACCTCATAAATGGTATTGGGAAAGTCCTTACTTTCGGTTCTGTTTAGGACTACATTTGCTACTGCAACCTTTCCCTCGTGTGTTTCACCTTGAGCTTCTGCATGAACTATCTTTGCCAGCCAGTCAATATCTTCTTTCGTATATGAATCTTCCTTATCTTCTTCATTTACAGTAATATCATTCTTATTTACATAAACAGAGTGAGTTTTATTATCCCATGAAATTTTTGCACCCATATTTTCACATATAAACCTTGCACTTACATATGTTTTATTATCTTTGATTTCAGCTTCAACAGGCATTGTGTGTTTAACACCGTTAATGTAAGCTGATTTATTACCTATTTTAAATTCTATAATATCTGAATTGTGGTCGATGGTAACTGTTTTTGTGTTATCATTCCAGCTAATGCTCTTGCTTCCGAGAATTTCGCTCATTTTTCTTGCAGGTACCATTGTGTAGTCATTCTTTATATATATTCTTGATTTGGTATCTATAAGTGTTCCGTTAACATATATATCTACAGGTGTTTGAGCTTTTGTACCAATTGCAGAAAAACACATAAAAGCAGTTATAAGTAAGAGCATTTTTCTTAGTTTCACTTCTAAATCATTCCTTTCTTTATAAGATTTTTGACTATTACAATAATCGTGTAAAGTATAACATAAAATGACTTTGTTTTCAACGGACAAATCTTGGTAATGGTTCTGTTGACAATTCTTTTTTAATGTGATAATATATTGAAGAAAATAAGATGAGAGAAGGATTAATATGTGTAAAATAAAAAAGGGAACAATAGAAAATGCTGATAGATTTTACATAGCAAACAGTCTTTGGGGAACTGACGAATATAGGCCAGAGGTATATGTTAAGATTAGTTATAATGATAAAGAGTTTTTGGTTGAGTTTACTGTCAAAGAAGAAACCCCAACAAGAGTATATACAAATCACTATGATAAAGTGCATGAGGATAGTTGCGCTGAGTTGTTCTTGAATTTTTCTCCTGAAACTGAGAAGAATTATATTAATTTTGAGGTTAATGCGAATGGTGCTATGAATCCTGCATTCCGTCCTGACAGATATTCAGGAACACCTTTGAAGATAGAAGAAATCGAAGGCTTTGGTATAAAAACACAAATATTTGATGATTATTGGACAGCAAGCTATAATATTGGCTTTGATTTTATAAAGAAATATTATCCTGATTTTGATATAGATAGTTGTGAATACATACTTGGTAATGCATATAAATGCGGAGATAAAACCCCAGTTGAACATTATATGTCATTGTTTAAGGTGGGTTGCGAAGAGCCTGATTTCCACAGACCTGAATACTTCGATAAATTTATAATTGAAAAATGAAAAGAGTCGATATGACTCTTTTTTTATTATTTGGCTATTGCAAAAAGGAAATATATAGTGTATAATGTATGTATAATTATGCAATTATGAAATGAGGATTTTGTATGAAAAATATTGTTATAATCCCAAATGATAATAAGGATATTGAACTCAAAATAACAAAGAAACTTATTTCACTGCTTATGGGTAAGGCTAATTTATATATGGATAAAAAATATTCATATCTTGAAAGTGACATAGCTTTTGCAAAAAGAGAGGAATTATTTTCTTGTGCAGATTTTGTTATTGTTTTGGGTGGAGACGGAACAATTTTAGAGGTTAGTGAACATTGTGGAATAAGAAATATTCCTATAATTGGAATTAATCTTGGAAGAATAGGGTTTATGGCAGAGGTGGATGTGTGCGAAATGGAAGCTGCCTGCAACGCTATTATCTCCGGTTCCTATAAAATAGAAAAAAGAATGATGATGGATGTAACAATTTTAAAAGATGACAAGTCGTATAATTATTATGCATTAAATGATGTTGTTGTGTCAAAGCTGGATTCCTCTATGGTTGCTATTGAAATATATTCTGATAACGAAAAAATTAATGAATATAAGGCAGATGGAGTTATCATAGCAACGCCGACAGGGTCGACGGGATATTCACTTTCAGCAGGTGGACCAGTTGCAGACCCAACTATGGAGCTTTTTATAGCATCACCTATATGTGCACACGAGCTGCATGCAAGATCTGCCCTGATGCCTAGTGATAAAGTATTAAATATTTCCTTGTCAGATGAACTTGGACGTGAGGCAATAGTAACTCTTGATGGTAAGGTTAAAGAAAAGATTTGCGTTGGAGACAAGGTAGTTATCAAAAAATCGGAATACTATACAGATATTGTAAAAATAAAGAACAAATCATTCTATGATGTTCTAACAGATAAATTAAAGTGATAGGTGGTATTAATATGCGACAAAAAAGACAATCACAAATTTTAAAAATAATTGCTAATAAAGATATAAAAACTCAGGAGCAATTAACTGAGGAATTAAAAGGACTTGGGTTTGATACAACACAGGCAACCATTTCAAGAGATATCAAGGAATTGGGATTAATTAAAATTTCATCTATGGATGGTGGATATAAGTATGCACAAAAGCAACCGACAGGAAGTGTTGAGCCAAAACATATCGACATCTTCTCAGGAGCAGTTTTGAGCATAAATTTTGCACTCCACACAATAGTAATCAGAACATATCCGGGTATGGCTCAGGCAGTTTGTGCTTCTTGTGATGCACTTATTGGCAATAAGATGCTTGGCTCAATCGCTGGAGACGATACAATTTTAATTATTACTGAAAATGAACAGGCAGCAGTTGAAATGTGTGATGAATTAAAAAAAATCTTTAAAAACTGAGGTAGTTTAAAATGCTATGTAATATTGATATAAAAAATGTTGCAGTAATAGAAGAACTCAGCTTTGAGCCTCAGGATGGAATGAGTGTCTTAACTGGAGAAACAGGAGCAGGAAAATCAGTAATAATTGACTGTGTCAATATGCTCTTAGGAGATAGGACAAATAAGACATTAATAAGACACGGTGAGAAAAAGGCAAGCGTCAGTGCTATGTTTACAATTACTGACGAGTTAAGAGAAAAGCTTATTGAAAATGGCATTGAGGCAGAAGAAGAAATTATAATACAAAGAGAAATCACAACCGAGGGTAAAAGTATTGCAAGGGTTAATGGTATGATGGTTCCAATTTCCTTTTTAAGAGATATTGCATATCTTTTAATTGATATGCACGGGCAACACGATAACCAAATACTTTTAAATGCATCCCGTCACATTGATTTTCTTGACTCATATGCAAATTTATATGAAAAAAGAAACGAGTACAACAATTTATATAAAAGGCTAAAGCGAATTAATAATGATATTGAAGAACTAAGTCGTAATGAGCAGGAAAGATTATCAAGAATTGATTTGTTGAATTATCAGATTGATGAACTTTCTTCTGCAGATTTAAAAGCAGGTGAAGAGGAAGAACTAAAAGAGGAAAGTATTTTGATTTCTTCATCAGAAAAGCTATCTCAAAATGTTATGAGGGCATATGTACATTTATATGATAAAGAGAACAATGCATATGATGAGCTTAATAAAGCAATAATTTCATTAGGAGAGGTTTCAGATTTAGATAAATCTCTTTTAGAGATTAATGAACGCCTTACTGATGCACTTTATGCAATTCAGGAAATATCAGGAGAGTTGCGTGATTATAGAGAAAAAATAGAATATGATGAACAAAGACTCGATGAAATATCACAAAGACTTGATTTAATCAAGAAATTGGAAAGAAAATACGGAACAACAATTAGTGATTGTCTTGAGTTTCTGAAAAAATCGACACAAGAACTTGATTTAATTACTAACCGTGATGAGAAAATAGCAGAGCTCATTAAAGAAAAAGAAAGTATTACAAAACAAATGGAGAGCCTTTCTCTAGAGCTTAGCAAAAAAAGAGAGATTGCAGCTAAAAAACTTTCGGAGGAAATCGAAAATCAAATTCACGATTTAGATATGGGAAAGGCAAGATTTTTAGTTGATGTAAAAAGAACGGATGAATTCAGGCAATATGGAAAAGATATTGTTGAGTTTATGTTTACTGCCAATCCTGGTCAACCCTTGGGAGAGCTTTCAAAGATTGCATCAGGTGGTGAATTGTCAAGAGTTATGCTTAGTATGAAAACAGTTTTATCAAAGGACGAGGGAGCAGATACTCTTATTTTCGATGAAATTGATACAGGTGTATCAGGAAATGCTGCTTTGAAGATAGCAAAAAAGCTATCTGCTTTGGGTAAATTTAAGCAAGTTATATGTGTCAGTCATTTGCCTCAGCTTGCAGCTATAGCTGATAATAATTTTAAAATAGAAAAGATTTCTGATAATGAAAAAACTACTACAAAAATTTCTTTATTGAGTTATGATGAACGCTTAGAGGAGCTTGCAAGAATGATTGATGGAGAAAATATCACAAATGCATCTCTTGAGCATGCGAGAGAAATGTTGGATAGGAGAAATTGATATGAGAGAAATCGGTGTGGTTGAAAGTACAAATGGAACAACTGCTGTTGTTTCTGTAAAAAGAAGTAGCTCGTGTGGAGAGTCGTGTGCAACCTGTTCTGCTCATTGCAATTTAAAGGGTAATAAAATTATTGCAAAAAACAAAGCCGGAGCAACAGCAGGCGATTTGGTTACAATAGAAATGAGTACTGCAACTGTATTAAAATCAGCATTTATGGTTTACATATTACCTCTTTTGATGCTTTTCTTGGGCTATTTTCTTGCTGAGTACAAAACAGGTGATGAAACAAAGTCATTGGTGTGTGCATTTGGTGCATTTATAGTGACATTTATATTCTTATTGATTTGGGATAAAAAGAACAGAAATAAATTTACGACAACAATAATTGAAATAATAGAGAAAAGGAATTAGTATGGAATATTCAATTTTGGTTTTGAAGCAAGCGGTAATAATGATTTTGATATGTGTTATAGGAATGATATGCTATAAGACAGATATAATAACAAAAAATGTGCAGAAGTATTTTTCTTCGCTTGTTTTAAAGGTTGTTATGCCTTGTGTGATAATAACTTCATTTCAGATTGACCTATCGCCTGAAATAATGAATGGACTGATAGTGGCAGTTTTATTGAGTGTAATATCTCATATTATTATGATATTATCTTCAAATTTGTTGATTAGAAAAAAAGAGGAAAGGGAATATGCAATTGAGAGATTTTCGCTTGTATATACCAATTGCGGATATATGGGAATACCTTTAATTGAGGGTGTTCTTGGTGCAGAGGGTGTTTTGTATGCAACAGTTTATATGATTGTTTTCTCTGTACTCGTATGGTCGCATGGAGTTGTTGTTATGAGGGATAAGTTTTCTTTATCGGAACTCTTAGCAGTACTAAAATCTCCTACAATGATTGCAATAGGTGTTGGATTAATTCTTCTCATATCCGGATTAAGGCTTCCATATATTATTGCAAAACCAATCAGTTATGTTGCTTTAATGAATACGCCATTACCTATGCTCGTAGCAGGGGTTACGATAGCACAACAATCATTTTTTGATACCATTAAGGACTTTAGAGCAATTTTAATTTCAGTAATGAGAATGATAATTTTTCCCATAATAGTGTTCTTTGTAATAAAATGGATACCTTGCTCAGATATAGTTTTCTTATCGATAATACTATCTGTAAGTTGTCCAACTGCTGCAATAGGAACACTATTCGCGATTGAATATAATAAAAATGCGGCATATGCATCAAGGATTTTTGCCATAACAACAGTCGCATCCTCAATAACAATGCCGCTCATCATATTATTTGTAAATCTGTTTAATTGATTTTTTCAATACTCGGAGTGTTTGGGGTAACATATATGGTGTTATAAAAATCATATATAACCATTCCAGGTTTTGCTCCGTTTGGTTTTTTAACATTTTTTATTAAAGTATAATCGACAGGAACGTTCGTTGATTCTCTGCCTTTAGAATAGTAAGCCGCAAGCTCTGCGGCTTCTTTTATTGTTGTTGGTGGGATATCTTTATCAACACCAAGCTTTATGATTGTATGTGAGCCATGAATTTTCTTTGTATGAAACCACATATCCTGTGAGTTTGCAAAGCGAAGTGTAAGATAATCGTTTTGAGTATTATTCTTTCCGACGTATATATCAAATCCGTCACTGCTTATATAGTGATGAGGTTTCGATGCTGATTTCTCACTTTTACCTTTCTTTTTTTGTTTCACTATATAACCTAAATCAGCCAACTCACTCCTTATTTCTATAAGGTCTGCCTCGGTTGAGGAATTATTGACAAGCATAAGTGTTGATTCTAAATACTCAAGGTCAGAAAGTGCATTCTGGAGTTGCTTTTCTGACTCAATCTCAGCATTTTTCGCCTTTTGATATAGCTTATAATACCTTTGTGAATTCTGTGAGGGAGTAAGGGTAGGATTTAGCTCAATAAGTATTTCATCATAGTTTTCCGAGTAATAATTCTGAACCTTTACTTCTTTATCGCCCTGTGAAAAAGCATATAAGTTTGCAGTTAACAAATCACCTTTTATTTTGTAATCTTCTTTCTTTTTCGCATCATCAAGAGTCTTTTTTAATATAGATATTTTCTTTGCTGTTCTATCAATATTTGTATTAAGCAGATGGACAAGAAATGCACTTTTCTGCTTCATTCTTTCCATACTGTCCCGTTCAAAAAAGTAATCATCAAGCATTTCATTTATACTTTCAAAATATCTTTTTTCTGCAAATTCGGAATATTGAAAAATATCAATAGGTGAAAAATCAATTATTTTTCCTGAGGTCTTTTCATAGATAACACATGGATTTGTTTTTTCAGTTCCTATTTTTCTAAGTTCTGCATTAATTTTCTGCCTGATATCATCATTAAGTTCAGAGCAGTCAAGATTATTTTTACCCGTAGCCCTTGCAACAATTTCTCTTGAAATCAATGGACTAATCCCTGAAATGTTTGCCATAATCTCTTTTTCGGGTGTTTGGCCAATAGATTTAAAATCAAGGCTAATGCTATTTATTTCTTCGCATAAAATAGGTGTTTTGTTCTGTGCAGGAGGTGGAGAATATATAAGTCCCGGAAGAAGCTGACGAACTGTGCTGATTGAAAAATCGATATGCTTGATACAATCAATAATTGTTAAATCCTCTTTTGTGAGAATTATATTTGAGTTTCTGCCCATAATTTCACAAAACAGATATTTTGTTGTTAAATCACCGAACTCATTATAAGATTCAATACTAAACCTTATAATTCTTTCAAAATCAATCTGTTTAATTTCAGTAACTCTTCCGCTTTGAAGATGTTTTCTTAAAAGCATACAAAATAAAGGTGCAGTTTTGGGATTTTCTTTCTGCACTTTTGTAAAATGTATTCTTGGCTGGGATGAATTAGCTGAAATAACAAGCTTATATGAATTTGTACGGGACTTGATGTTTAAAAGTATTTCATCCTTTTCAGGTTGATGAACTTTATCAATTCTTGAATTAATTAGTTCTCGCTTAAGTTCATCAATAAGCTTATTGATTGTAATTGTATCTAATGCCATTTTGACCTCCGTATTTTTGTTTACTGCTATATTATAGCATAAATGAATAAGGATTAAAATAGATTTTTAAAATTTAGCAAAAAAAGAAGCAGGGAAATCCCTGCAATAAATCTTTTTTATCAGACAGCACGAGTAACCTTTCCTGAACGAAGACATCTTGTGCAAACATTTACAGCCTTTGGAGTACCATTAACGATAGCTCTTACGCGCTTAACGTTGGGTTTCCAAGTTCTGTTAGAACGTCTGTGAGAGTGGGATACTTTAATACCGAAAGCGATTTCTTTGCTGCAGATTTCACACTTAGCCATTATCTGCACCTCCTTTAATTTGTTACATAACAGATATTATATTAGCATATTTATTACTATTTTGCAAGTGTTTTTTTAAAATTTCCCTTAAAATATTAACTTTTTTTATCAAAATATAGTATTGCACAATA
>JAFXBO010000040.1 GCA_017521775.1 Clostridia bacterium
ACAACAAATTGGGCAATTCCAATTTTTCCTCATTCTATATTTTAACTCAAAATAAAAATTTTTGCAACACATTTTTATTATTTTTAGTTAAAATTTTAACAGTGTTTCTCATTTACTTTTTGTATAGCTTACACAAATAAGACTTTATTTACTCTTTTTTACTTGTTTTTCTAAGAATATTATCTTTTATATTTTGCGAAAATAATAATAAAATATTATTGCGAGGTATTATTATGAGAAAACAAACAATAGCTGCACCAGACAGAAATACAACTGACGACACTGTTAACGAATTTTTATTTGAATTCGACATATTAAATAAGACAAATTCAGTAGCCTCTGCTACCGAATGCACAGGCTTAATGCCAAGACAACCTCAGGATATAGACGAAGCATATTCTTATACCGATATTTATGTTGTCCCTGAACAAATAAATTATGAGGAAAAGAAATTAAGACGATGAAGAGTGATGAAATACTTTTAAATGAAATATACGAAAACTCTATTACTGCTATAAATGTGTTGTCAGACTTTATGAAAAAGGTTGATGATGAGGATATGTTTAATTTCCTGTTTGACAAGATGACAGAATATAGGAAAATCGGAATAAGTGCATATAATATGCTTGAGGAAGATAATCTTTTGCCGGGAAAATTAAATAATTATCCCCAGATTGCAATATTGGCTTCAATCGGAAATCCATCAACAAACCGACTGGCAAGAATTCTTTTACACGGAAGCAGTGAGGGATTTTTCTCACTTATCAATTCAATTAATTCCTGCACAAATGCAAAAAAAGAAACTCGACAGCTTGCATATCAGTTGCTTGCTGTCGAGGATGAAAATATCCACGAAATGAAAAATTTTTTAAAGGGTGATTTTCGTTAACTCCTTAACCAAAATATTTATTTTGCTTACATTAATAGATGTCATTTTATCAATTGTCTGGGTAACCTTTTTTGAAATCTCATCACAAATATTCGGAATGTTTGTTCCAAATTCTAATGAGAGGTTAAAGCTTACCAGAGCACCCTCAGGCGTGTTATCAACAATTATATTGCTTATTTTTGTAACTTCGGAAAATCTTAATGCCACAAACTCGACCAACTGAGCGATTGCATTATCCGAAATGGAATATCCTCCGAGATAGCTGTATGTCGGACGGATTACCGTCTTATCAGAAATAAGCTCCTTTTTGCCATAGCCATATTTTAAAGTCCTGATAGGATGCAGGAAATATCCCGAAAAATCTTTTTTTATCTCTAAGGATGCAACAGGGATAATATGCTTACCCTGATTTTTTCGCATATACCTTGCTATTTCGAGTTCTTCCTCCGATTGAACATCTTCAATTCTTATATATTCGTTTATCTCCCCTATTTCCAATGAATCACAAATTCTGTCGGTCATTGCCTTTGAAGTTCCCAAAACTAAAAGACTTTCAATTTTATTTTTCAAAATTGCATTTTTAACTTCTTTTATATGCTCTTTATCATAAAAAAGCGCTCTTTTAACCGATGCAATTTTGGTTTTTTCCTTTTTGGCAGACTTCCCTGCCAAAACCTTGTTTGCCATTATCAGGAGGCCATCGTCAATTATTGCCTGAAGCTTTTTTCTCTGTGCAAGACTAACTGCACGGTGGCTTTTTCCTGTTCCGCTTTTACCTATTAAGGCTACAATTCTCATAACTTACCCTCTTATTCAAGTTCAAATGCACCTGTATAGAGCTGATAGTATGTTCCTTTTTTGTTAATCAACTCTTCGTGGTTACCTCTCTCAATTATTTCACCCTTATCCAACACCATAATGACATCGGAATCCTTTACTGTTGATAAACGATGGGCAATAACAAAAACAGTTCTGTCCTCCATCAGTTTATCCATACCTTTTTGGACAATTGCTTCGGTATGAGTATCAATTGAAGAGGTTGCCTCATCCAAAATCATAACAGGAGGGTCCTTCACTGCTGCACGGGCAATAGAGATTAATTGTCTTTGGCCTTGTGAAAGGTTAGCTCCGTTATTTGAAAGCTCTGTTTCATATCCGTCAGGCAATCTTGTGATAAAATCATCAGCACCAGCTAACTTTGCTGCCTCAATACATTCTTCATCAGTTGCTTCAAGTCGTCCGTATCGGATATTCTCCATAACAGTTCCCGAGAATAGGTTTGTTTCCTGCAAAACCAAACCCAATGAGCGTCTTAAGTCTGATTTTTTTATCTTATTTATATTAATTCCGTCATATCTTATTTTTCCGTCAGCAATATCATAAAATCTGTTGATAAGATTTGTTATGGTTGTTTTTCCTGCACCTGTTGCACCAACAAATGCTACCTGTTGTCCAGGCTTTGCATAAACGGAAATATTTTTTAAGACTGTCTTTTCCTCGTTATATCCGAAATCAACATCTGTAATCTGAACATCACCCATCAGAAGAGTGTAGGTAACAGTTCCATCGTTGTGAGGATGCTTCCACGCCCATTTACCAGTTCTTTCATCAGTTTCGGTAATGTTTCCAGCCTCATCAACCTTTGCATTAACCAAGGTCACATACCCTTCGTCAGTTTCTTTTGTTTCATCCATAACATCATAAATTCTCTGTGCACCTGCAAGTCCCATTACAACTGAATTGATTTGTTGTGACAGCTGGTTTATGTTACCTGTAAATTGTTTTGTCATATTCAAGAAAGGAACAACTATACTGATTGAAAAAGGCATCCCAGATATGCTTATATTTCTGATACCTGACAGAATAAACACTCCCCCTGCAATCGCTGCAAGAACATACATAATATTTCCGATATTTCCGATTATCGGTCCTAAGATGTTTGCAAAAGAGTGTGCTTTTCTGCTATCCTCATAAAGCTCGTTATTAATCTTTTCAAACTGTTTTTCGCACTCGTCTTCTCTTGAGAAAACCTTGACAACCTTTTGTCCGTTCATCATTTCCTGAATGAAGCCCTCTGCCTTACCGATAGATTGCTGCTGCTTCATAAAGTATTTTGCAGAGCCTCCGCCAACCTTTTTGCTGACATTTATCATAACAATAACTCCGACAATTACAACGGTTGTCATATATACACTGTAATAAAGCATAACCGACAAAACACACAAAACTATTGCAGCCGACTGCAAAAGATGCGGCAAGGCTTGTGAAACAAGCTGACGAAGTGTGTCGATATCGTTAGTGTAATGGCTCATTATATCTCCGTGCTTATTGGTATCAAAATATTTAACAGGAAGATTTTGCATACCATCAAACATTGTTCTTCTCATTTTGCACAAGAACCCTTGAGTGATATACGCCATAAGCTGATTATATACTGCAATTGAGATTGTTGCGGCAATATATAAGCCAAGAAGAATTCCTATAACAGGAAAAATCTCTTTTGATGCACTCTGCCAGTCTCCGATTTCCCACCACTTTTCAATTATTGCAATTATCTTTTGAGTAAAAATTGCAGGGATTGCAGAAATTCCTGCAGAAAATAATATGCAAAAAACTGTCACGGGTGCTAAAACAGGATAATATCCAAAAAGCATCTTTATGGTGCGCGAAAAAACATTCTTTTTGAATTTCATTTTTGGTGGTTTATTCATTTTCGGCACCCCCACTCTGTTGATTATATATTTCCTGATACATTTCGCTCGTTTTTAATAGCTCCTCGTGAGTTCCGACTGCTTTTACCATACCATTATCAAGCAAAATAATCATATCTGCATCGCTCACAGAGGAAACTCTTTGCGCAATTATCAGTTTGGTTGTTTCAGGAATAAACTTTTTGAATTCATTTCTTATGAGTGCATCTGTTTTTGTGTCAACTGCACTTGTTGAATCATCAAGAATCAATATTTTAGGTTTCTTCAAAAGCGCTCTTGCAATACAAAGTCTTTGTCTTTGACCTCCTGACACATTTGTACCACCTTGTTCGATAAAGGTGTCATATTTATTTGGAAAGCTCTCAATAAATTCGTGAGCTTGTGCCATTTTGCAAGCCTCAATCAATTCTTCATCAGTTGCCTCATCATTTCCCCAGCGAAGATTTTCCTTGATTGTGCCTGAAAAAAGCATATTCTTTTGCAAAACCATTGCAACTGAATTTCTCAATGTGTCAAGGTCATATTCCCTGACATCTCTTCCTCCGACTAAAACTTCTCCCTCACAAACATCGTAAAGTCTTGGAATAAGCTGAACAAGTGATGATTTTCCTGAGCCTGTTCCTCCCAATATACCAACTGTCATTCCTGATTTTATATCTAAATTTATATCAGACAACGCATTCTTTTTTGCTTTTTTAGAATATTTAAAGCTGACATCATTGAATTTGATAGAGCCATCAGTAATTTCTGTCAGAGGATTTTCAGGATTTGTCAAAAGACTTTTCTCCTCTAAAACCTCATAAATTCTCTTTATTGACTCTGCAGACATAGTTAACATAACATATATCATTGAAAGCATCATCAATGACATCAAAATCTGCATACCATATGTCAGCATTGCAGAAATCTGACCGACATCCAAAAGCGCTCCCTGTGATGTTATTGTGAGCTTTGAGCCGAACAATAAAACAAAAATGGAATTTGCATAAACACAAATCTGCATTAGAGGAGCATTAAGAGCAACAATTCTCTCTGCCTTTGTAAAATCCATCCTGATGTTTTCTGCAGCTTCGCCGAATTTTTTCTTTTCATATTCTTCTCTTGCAAAGCCCTTTACATCACGCATTGCTCTTACATTTTCCTCAATGGACTCATTTAATTTGTCATATTTTTTAAATACTCTTCTAAATGCAGGCATCGCCTTTTTGCTTATAGCTAAAAGTCCCAATGCTAAAACAGGAATAATTACAACAAATGTAGCAGCAAGCTTACCACCCATAATAAATGCCATAACGACTGAGAATATAAGCATTAAAGGACTTCTGATGGCAACTCTTATCAACATCATAAATGACATCTGCACATTCACGACATCGGTTGTCATTCTTGTGACTAAAGAGGTGTGCGAAAATTTATCAACATTACCAAATGAGAATTTTAAAATGTTTGAAAATATATCGTGTCTTAAATTCTTAGCAAAGCCTGTTGACGCTTTCGCACTTGCAAAGCCTGCAACAGCACCACAGGCAAGCGACAGCATTGCAAGGACTAAAAGTATTAATCCAACATTTCCAACCGTCCTTATGCTTGCTCCCAATTTGATTTTATTAACAAGCTCTGCAGTTATAAACGGAATTAATGCCTCGATAACTGCTTCAAGTGTAATAAAGACCAAAGAGATTATCGTTGGCGTTTTATATTCACGAACACTTTTTAAAAAGCGTTTATACATAATATAATCTTCCTTTCTATGTAAATAAACAACAATGTATTATATACCCATAAAATTTTAATGTCAACAATTCCCAATCCAATGTTTACACTTTATTCACATAAATCCTTGAACCATACATCCTTAACCTCAAACTCCTTTTTATCAAGATATGATAAAATACCTGCATCGGTTTTAAAATCAAAAACAAGCTTATATGCACAAAGCGCCTGATGGTTTATATTATTTCCCTTGTTAATCTTGTTATTCCCATATTTTCCGTCACCTAAAAGAGAATGGTTTATTGAGGCAAAATGCGCTCTTATCTGATGAGTTCTGCCTGTTATCAAATCAACCTCTACTAAAGAAAGACCATTCTTTTCTTTTAGCACTCTGTATTTTGTAATAATTGTTTTTGTTCCTTTTTTTGACTCATTATAAACATAAACTCTTTTTTCCTTTTCGTCTTTAAAAAGCCACGCAACAAGCTCATCCTCTTTTTTTTCGAGATATCCAACAACAATACAAAGATAAAGCTTTTTTAACTCTCTGTCCTTGACTTTCTGGTTCATAATCCTCAGGGCTTCTGCATTTTTTGCAGCGATAACAATTCCTGAGGTATTTCTGTCAAGACGGTTGCAAAGCGCAGGAACAAAAGTGTTTTCCTCATTCGGTAGATATTCTCCCTTTTTATAAAGATACGCTTTTATATGGTCAATCAACGAAACCGATGCCTTGTCCTCATCTGCGTGAACAACCATTCCCACCTTTTTATCAACAAGAATAATGTTTTCATCCTCATAAACTATATCCAGTTTTGGCTCCAATGAATAAAAAACATCATCAGAAACAACCTTTTGGAAGAACTCGTCTTTTATATAAAGCTTTAATACATCTCCCTCAAAAAGCCTGTGAGCTCCGTCCTTTATATGCTTACCATTCACTCTTACGCACTCTTTTCTAAGACTCTTATAAATCATAGCCTCAGGCATATTAGGGCAAAGCTTTGTCAAAAACTTATCTAACCTCTGGTCCTTGTCATTTTTTCCTACAATAAACTCTCTCATTTCATACCTTCATTATTTACAAATTTATTAATTTTACCCAAAATATATTGTAACATAAAAAAACTTATGATACAATAGACTTTGGATATATTTTTTGGAGGACATAAAATGGGATTTTTTAACTATGATAAACCGGGAAAGGGAATCAGCAAGGATGCACCTCGTAAAAAGGGAATATTTTTATATTTTGAATTATTGGGCAGAAAATTTTCAAAGCTTATGTGTGTAAATATGCTTTATTTTCTGTTTTCAATTCCAATGATGCTTTTATATTTCGGGGTATTTCTGTTTGTAATACCAACAGCTCTTAATATAGCATTCGGAACCTTGGATATGTGGCAATCCGACGCACTTTTGTCACAGATGTTTCTATCATTATTTATGACGCTTGTTTGCACAATTACTCTTGGAACAGGTCCTGCATCTTCTTCAATGGCATATGTGATGAGAGAGTTTTCAAAAGAGCAGCATGTCTGGTTATGGCACAATTTCATTAAGAAAATGAAAGAAAACTTAAAAAAAGAAATAGCAATTTGCATGATTGATTTACTATTTATCTGTTTTTCAACCATTGCCTTTGCATTCTATTTACACCAGTACCTTTCATCAGGCTCACTTATATGGTTTATTCTTTCATTTGTTATAGCCTTTTCATCACTTGTGTTTGCGTTAATGCATTTTTACATACACCAGTTGATTGTTACGTTTGAAAATAAGCTTGTTGAAATATTTAAAAACGCATTTTTGCTGACACTTTCAACCCTTTTTTCATGTGTTTTGTTAGCAGGGTTTATAATAGGTGTTAATTTATATCTCAACATCACAATTCCTGCACTTGTTATTCCTCTTGCATTTTTAGTGCTTATTTCATTCTTCAGGTTCCCTGTTGAATTTTATGTTCACAGTGTGATAAAAAAACTTATTCCAATCGATGAGAACGACACAAAAACAGAGGAAGAAACTATATTCTCTGATTAATATAGGAGCGAAAAATAATGTATTTAGATAATTATGATGTTGCAGTAATCGGTGCAGGCCATGCAGGGGTTGAAGCAGCAGTTTCAGCTGCAAGACTTGGTATGAAAACTGTTATCTTTTCAATAAGTCTTGATGCCGTTGGAAACCTGCCTTGCAATCCAAGTATCGGTGGAACTGCAAAAGGACATTTGGTACGCGAAATTGATGCCCTTGGGGGTGTTATGGGTAAAGCTGCAGACAAAACATTTATTCAGTCAAAAATGCTTAATGTGGGAAAAGGTCCAGCAGTTCATTCTCTTCGTTGCCAGATTGACAGAAAAAGATATCACATTGAAATAAAGAGAATATTGGAAACAACCCCGAATTTACAGTTGAAGCAAGCAGAAATCTGCAAGATTTTAACTGATGAGGGTGGTATTTGTGGCGTAGAAACTCACCTTGGCACAAAATTTGGTGCTAAGGCAGTTATTGTTGCAACAGGCACTTATCTTCGTGGCAGAATTCTGATTGGAGATTATGAAAAGCAATCAGGCCCTGACGGAGTTTTTCCTGCTATGGAGTTAACCGACAGCATAAAAGCTCTCGGAGTTGAGATGATGAGATTTAAAACAGGAACTCCTGCAAGAATTCACGCCGACTCTCTTGATTTTTCAAAGATGGAAAGAGAAGAGGGTGACGAAAAAATTGTTCCTTTCTCATTTGAAACCGAAGAGGTTGGAGAAAACTTGGTTCCTTGCTGGCTCACATACACAGACGAGGAAACTCATAAGATAATTTTGGATAACATTCATAAAGCTCCTATGTATAATGGTATGGTTGAGGGTGTCGGTCCAAGATATTGTCCGTCAATAGAGGACAAGGTTATGAGATTTCGTGACAAAACCCGTCATCAGCTTTTTATGGAGCCTATGGGAACCGATACAAGAGAAATGTATGCGCAAGGCATAAGCACCGGACTTCCTGTTGATGTTCAGCAGAAAATGCTAAGAACTATAAAGGGACTTGAAAATGTCGAGATTATGCGACCTGCATATGCAATAGAATACGATTGTATTGACCCTACACAGCTTTATCCTACCATGGAATTTAAAAACATACCGGGGCTTTATGGTGCAGGTCAATTTAATGGCACAAGTGGATATGAAGAAGCAGCAGCACAAGGTCTTGTTGCAGGTATTAATGCAGCGCTTAAGCTAAAAGGCGAAGAGCCTGTGATAATCGACCGTTCACAAGGCTATATCGGCACTCTGATTGATGACCTTGTGACAAAGGGCACAAACGAGCCATACAGAATGATGACCTCAAGGTCTGAATACAGACTTTTATTAAGACAAGATAACGCAGACGAAAGACTTACCCCAATCGGTTATAAGGTTGGACTTATATCGGAGGAAAGATATAATAAGTTTTTAGAAAAATTAGAAGCCGTTAAAAAAGAAATAGAAAGATTGGAAAGTATTGTTATTCCTCCATCGGTTGCAAACCCTGTTTTGGAGAAAAACGGAACATCCGGCGTTG
>JAFXBO010000041.1 GCA_017521775.1 Clostridia bacterium
ATCATTTCCCATCATTTTTTTAACATCTTCTGCCTGATCAAATCCAATTTCAAACGCCAGCATACCATTAGCCTTTAAAAGCTTTGGAGCAATTTTTATAATTCTTTCATAATATAAAAGTCCGTTTTCTCCACCGTCTAATGCTAAATTCGGTTCAAAATTTTTGACATCCTTTTGTAAATCAATGATATCCTGACTTCTTATATACGGCGGATTGGAAACAATCAAATCATATTTTCCAAAAAATTCATATTTAAAAACATCTGCCTCTTCAAAGCTTATTCTATCCAAAACACCATTAGCATCTGCATTCTTTTTTGCAATTTTTAATGCTTCTTTTGAAATGTCAACAGCCTTTATTAATGCATTTTTATTGAACTTAGCTATGCTTATTGCAATACATCCTGAGCCTGTTCCGAAATCTATGCAGGATATACACTCACTTTTAAAATACTCCAATATATGTTCAACTAAAATTTCAGTATCCTGCCTTGGAATTAAAACATTTTCATCAACATAAAAATCAAGTCCCATAAACTCCTGAGATTTTAATATATATTGCAATGGTTCATTGTTTACTCTGCGTTTAACATATTCGTCTATTATCTTGATATCCTTATCACTTATTTCCTTGTTTCTTGACAAAACTAAATCAGTTGGAGAAAGCTTTAGAATATGACGAAAAATCAAGTGAGCCTCAAAATAAGGGTTATCGTTTCCACTATTCTTTAAAACTGAAATAACTCTTGAAAGTTCATCCCCAATTACCACTTATCTGCCTCCCTGTCCTCAGGAATAACTGCTGTCATAGAACGAATTGCAACCTCGATTTGTTGTTCATCAGGCTCTCTTGTTGTTAGTTTCTGAAGCCAAAGTCCAGGTTTTGTGAAGAACCTCACACATTTGGATTTACTTCTGCCTGCTAATTTAATGACTTCATATGAAAGTCCTGCAACAACAGGTAGGAGTACAATTCTTGAAAGTAGTTTAAATAGAATTTGAACAAGCTTTCCATATTGGTCAAATTTCGGTAAAAAGAAGAATAAAATTATACTGATAACCATTACAAAAAGCAAAAAGTTTGTGCCACATCTTGGGTGAAAACGAGAGTGCTTTTTAACATTTTCAACAGTTAACTCTTCACCATTTTCGTAACAAGCTATTGTTTTATGCTCTGCACCATGGTATTCAAATACTCTTTTAATATCTTTCATCTGCGATACAAGTATCATATAACCAAGGAAAACCAGTATTCTGAAAATTCCCTCAAAAACACTTGTCAATCTTTCAAGACTTGAAAATAGTGTTGTTAAAATATCAGACAAAAGTGATGGCAACAATATAAACAAACCAACACTCAAGACTATTGATAATGCTATTGCAACATAAATCACAATATCCTTAATCTTATCCCCTAATTTTTCTTCAAGCCATTTATCAAATTTGCTCTCTGTTTCTTCCTCAGCTTCAAGGTCAACAAATTCTGCTGAAAACATTAATGCCTTCATTCCAATGATAAGACTATCAACAAAATTAACGCATCCTCTTATAATAGGCAATTTAAAAAACTTGCCTCTGTTTTTTGATTTATTCTCATTTTCTTCTACAACAATCTCTCCATCAGGCTTTCTTACTGCATATGCAGTTTTAAAAGGACCTCTCATCATAACTCCCTCTAAAATTGCCTGACCTCCTATAGATGTTATATGTTCTTTTTTTTCACTCATTTTATACCCCTCACATTCCTAACTACATTTTATAGTATAACTCTTTTTAATGTAAATATCAAGTAATACAGGAACAAATATAGATAAAATTTATTTTTTATTCATAATTTTTCTTTAATTTAAGATAATAAATGTTAGATAACCTTAAAGAAAGGAATTTTATAATGAGCAAAGAAATTTCAAAACAAGAATATCAAAAAATGGTTGAGAAAAAATCTCCCTCTTCAAAGCTATTTAAAAACTGCATCAATGCATTCCTTATCGGTGGGACATTATGCCTTATTGGTCAGTGTTTTTTAAGCTTCTATAAGACACTTAATTTGACTGAAGAATTAACAGGTGCTGCCACATCAATAACAATGATTTTGTTAGGTGTTTTACTAACAGGTCTTGATATATACCCAAAAATCGCAAAACACGGAGGGGCTGGAACATTAGTTCCTATAACAGGCTTTGCAAACGCTGTTTCATCCCCTGCAATTGAGGCAAAAACCGAAGGCTTTGTTTTAGGAGTAGGAGCAAAAATTTTCACAATTGCAGGCCCTGTTATTCTCTATGGAAC
>JAFXBO010000042.1 GCA_017521775.1 Clostridia bacterium
ATATAAGTCCAACCCAGTCAAAAGCAGTTATAGAAGTTTTTAAACCATTTTGAATATCTGCAAGCCAGCCGGTGTAAACGCCAATCTGACCAACTAAACCACAAGTTCCCATGCCTGATGAAACTGCAGCACCGTTCATCTGTAATTTAAAGATACAAGTTGCAATAGGGCCTGTTATGGCAGAGGTAATAATCGGAGCTATCCATATCTTAGGATTCTTTACTATGTTACCCATTTGAAGCATACTTGTGCCGATGCCTTGTGCCAAAAGTCCACCAATCTTATTTTCCTTATAGCTCATAACAGCAAAGCCGACCATCTGAGCACAACAACCAGCAACTGCAGCGCCACCTGCAAGACCTGTAAGACTCAAAGCTGCACAAATCGCTGCACTGCTTATTGGAAGTGTTAAAGCAATACCAATTACAACTGACACGATAATTCCCATTATAAATGGTTGTTGTTCAGTTGCCCACATAATTGCAGCACCAACACTTGAAGCAACCTTTCCGATAAATGGAGCTATAGCTATTGATAAGAGTGAGCCTATTATAATTGTTACAAGAGGGGTTATGATAATATCAATTTTTGTTTCTTTGCTTACTGCTTTACCAAACTCTGCACTTATGATTGCGATAATCAAAACTGCTAAAGGTCCACCTGCGCCACCAAGTGCATTTGCAGCAGTTCCTACTGCCAACAACGAAAACAATACTAATTGTGGGGCTCTTAGGGCATAGCCGATAGCAACTGCCATTGCAGCACCTGTTGCAGATTTTGCATAATCTCCAATGCTAACAAGAATTGAAAGTCCGAATTGCTGACCGATTGTCGCAATGATTGTGCCAATTAATAGGGAAGCAAACAAGCCTTGTGCCATTGCGCCCATTGCGTCTATAAAATAGCGTTTGAATGAAATTTCAATGTCTTTTCTTTTTAAAAAATTTTTCATACTAAATCACTCTTTTCTATAAAATTTTGTAAGAATTATATCACTAAAAAAAACTTTAATCAACAGATTTGGGAAATATTCGGGAAATATTACGAAAATTAATGATTTTTTCTTATAGGTATTGTACTTTTTCAAAAAATGTTATATAATGTATAATGAGGAATTGTATGTATACTATAAAAGATATAAGAGAGAGAAAATTATGTTTAACATTGTATTAGTTGAGCCTGAGATACCACAGAATGCAGGTAATATTGCAAGAACCTGTGCAGCGACAGGGGTTAAGATGCATATAGTAAAGCCGATGGGCTTTGAGATTGATGATAAAAAATTAAAAAGGGCAGGGCTTGATTACTGGCATTTGCTCGGAATTCAATACTATGAGAATTTAGACGAGTTTTTTGAAAAGAATAAAGGTGGAAGATTTTATTATTCCACTACAAAAGCAAGAAACACTTATGCAGATGTTGAGTTTTCGGATGGAGACTATATTCTTTTTGGTAAGGAAACCAAAGGTCTTCCTGAACAACTTTTGCACGATAATAAGGATTATTGCATCAGAATACCGATGATAAGCGAAGCAAGGAGCTTAAATCTTTCAAACGCAGTTGCAATAGTTGTTTATGAAGCATTAAGACAGACAGGCTTTGAAAAGCTTGAAAGTTTTGGTGAGCTTCATACAATGAATTGGGATTAACGAAAGGGTGATTTATATGTCAAACTATAAAATATTTATTGATACAGGTGCAGATATGCCTGAAGAAATGGCAGAAAAAAATGGTTTTGGAGTAATCAGATTTTTGAGCATATTCGGCGAAAAATCGTATGTGACAGGAACTGATATCACCAATGAACAGTTTTATAAAATGCTTAAAGAATCAGACACAATACCAACTACTTCACAAACCCCTTATGCAGATTTTTATGACCAGTTAAAAAAGGCAAGTGATGAGTATGATACAGTTATATACTTTGCATTATCCTCAAGTGCAAGTGGGCAGTATAACACAGCCTGTATGATTAAAAATGAAATTTTAGAAGAAAATCCTGATGCAGATATCAGAATTTTTGACACACAGACTTTTTCTGTTTATATTTCAGTAACAGCTCTTTATGCAAAAGAACTTTTAGACAGTGGAATGGATGTCGACACAGTTTTAGATAAGTGCAGAGAGTATATAAAAACATGGCAATGCTACATTCTTGTTGACACATTAAAGTATCTTGAAAAGGGTGGAAGAATTACTAAAACAAGCGCTATTGTCGGAAGTCTTTTAGACATAAAGCCTGTTTTAACAATTAACAATGGTTTAATTGAGCCTGTTGAAAAGTTAAGGGGAAACAAAAAGCTGTTTAAAAAGCTTTTGAATTTAGTTCGTGAAAATCCTGACTTTGATGATGAAAAAT
>JAFXBO010000043.1 GCA_017521775.1 Clostridia bacterium
GCAAGATTTCGTCTGTTGTCATACGAGTAGCAATCAATGATTGATGAGCATCTCTTAATATTGTTTCGGTAATTTTAACCGGTTTATTATTAGCCATCTTATTTTCTCCTTAATTAGATATTTGTGAACATTGACAAGAATACGCCTGCTGCAACTGCAGAGCCAATAACTCCTGCAACATTCGGTCCCATAGCGTGCATCAAAAGGAAGTTTGATGGGTTTTCCTTTTGCCCAACCATTTGTGAAACTCTTGCTGCCATAGGTACTGCAGAAACACCTGCTGAACCAATCAAAGGATTAACCTTTCCTTTCGTCAACCAGCACATAATATTGCCCAAAAGCAATCCGCCTGCAGTTGAGAATGCAAATGCAATCAATCCTAACAATACTATTGATAATGTTCCAAATGTTAAGAATGTATCAGCTGTTGCAGTAGCTCCGACTGTAACACCCAAGAAAATTGTAATTATGTTCATTAATTCATTCTGCGCAGTTTTTACAAGTCTGTCACACACACCTGATTCCTTCATCAGATTACCAAGCATTAAACATCCAACCAAAGTAACAGCATCAGGAATAATTAAAGCAACTACTAATGTAACAACAACAGGGAACAATATCTTCTCTGTTCTTGAAACAGGTCTTAATTGCTCCATAACTATCGCTCTTGATTTCTTTGTTGTCATAAGCTTCATAATCGGTGGCTGAATTACAGGAATAAGTGCCATATATGAATAGGCAGCGACTGCAATTGCAGGCAACAATGTAGGAGCAAGCGATTTTGTTACATAAATAGCCGTAGGACCATCAGCGCCTCCGATAATACCGATTGAACCTGCCTCCCTTACACCAAACCCAATCTCAGGGAAGATTGCAGTAAGCACAAGTGCACCGATAAATGTGAAGAACACGCCAAATTGCGCTGCAGCACCCAACAAAATACTCTTTGGATTTGCAATCAACGGACCAAAGTCTGTCATACAACCAATTCCCAAGAAGATTAATGGTGGGTAAATTCCAAGCTTAACTCCAAGATACAAAAGGTCCAAAAGACCACCACTATGCAAAACTTGTCCAAAATCAATTTCTTTTCCGTTAAAAAATTCAGGATGCATCATTATTGCTGATGAATTTGCAAACATAGGCAAATTAGATAAAAGCATACCAAATGCAATTGGCAAAAGCAATAATGGTTCAAATTTCTTAGCTATTGCAAGGTACAACAAAACACAGGCAATTGCTAACATTATAATTGTTTTAATTGCAAATTCAGGCCCTTGGGCGAACAATGCCGAAAAACCAGTTGTCTGCAAAAAACCCATTAACATATCCATTTTTTGTCACCACTTTCAATATTAGTTAATTGATGCAATGACATCACCTGTGTTAACGCTTGCACCTGCTGTGTTAACACTTGCAACTGTTCCGTCAACACCTGCAAAAATTTCATTTTCCATCTTCATAGCTTCCAAAACAGCCACAACTGTATCCTTTGTAACTGTGTCGCCAACATTAACCTTTATTGAAACC
>JAFXBO010000044.1 GCA_017521775.1 Clostridia bacterium
ATTTTTATTAAATCATATATGTTTTTATTGTAATTTGAAAAAAACTATGATAAAATATATAATTGTAATATAATTGGAGAGGAATGTCGATTAATTGGCAGAACATATCAAAAAAGAAGAAATAGAATTACAGCGTTCATTTATTTATAAAATCAAAGAGATAAATGCTCGTTATACAAATATTAACGGTCATCCAATGAAGGCAAATACAGAAACCTACGGTTGTCAGCAGAATGAGAATGACACCGAGAGAATAAGGGGAATGCTAAAAGAGGCAGGCTTTGACTTTTGTGATGATGCAAATGACGCAGATGTAGTTGTTTATAATACCTGTGCTGTCAGGGAGAATGCTGAACAAAAGGTTTTTGGAAGATTGGGTATTCTAAAGCATATTAAAGAATCAAGACCTGATATGCTGATTGGAATTTGCGGATGTATGGTTCAACAGGAGCATATCACAGAACAAATTAAGAAAGTGCATAATCATGTGGACCTGATTTTTGGAACTCACGCACTATATAAATTCCCAGAGCTTTTATATAATGCAATGGTTAAGAACAACAAGAAAAGTATTGTTGATATAACCGATTCTGATGGTGCGATTGCAGAAGAAATTCCGATTTTGAGAGATTATTCTCAAAAAGCGTGGGTTTCAGTTATGTATGGTTGCAATAATTTTTGTTCATATTGCATTGTTCCATATGTAAGAGGCAGGGAAAGAAGTCGTGATTCAAAGGATATAATAGCTGAAATTGAAAATCTTGTTGCAAATGGTTGCACAGAAATAAGTCTTTTAGGTCAGAATGTTAATTCATACGGAAAGGATTTGGAGGAGAATATAAACTTTGCAAAGCTTTTGCGTATGGTAAATGACATCAAGGGTGTTGAGAGAATAAGATTTATGACATCACATCCGAAGGATTTATCAGATGAGTTGATAGACGCAATGGCTGAATGTGAAAAGGTGTGCAAACAGTTGCATTTGCCTGTTCAGGCAGGAAGCAATAAGGTGCTTTCTGATATGAACAGAAAATATACAAAGGAAGATTATTTAGAAAAAATTAAAAAGGTTAAAGAAAAAATCCCGAATATTTCTTTGTCAACAGATATAATTGTTGGTTTTCCAACAGAGACTAATGAAGACTTTTTAGAAACGATAGATGTTTTAAAGAAAGTTGAATATGATAATATTTTCTCATTTATATATTCAAGAAGAGAGGGAACTCCTGCTGCAAAGCTTGATTTTGTTTTGAGTGAAGAAGAAATTCATAATAATTTCAATAAGCTTTTAGAGGTTCAAAACGAAATATCCAAGAGGAAAAATGATGAATATGTCGGAAGAATTGAAAAGGTTTTGGTTGATGGAGTAAGTAAGAACAATGAAAACACCTTATCAGGTAGACTTGAATCATCGAAGGTAGTGAATTTTGTCGGCAGTGAAGATTTGGTTGGGAAATATGTTGATGTAAGAATTACTGAGGCTCATACCTGGAGCTTAAACGGAGAAATAGTGAAATAAGAAAGGAAGATTAAAATGGATATATTAGAAAAAGCACACGAGCTTGGAGAAATGATTAAAAATTCTCCTGAAATGAAGGCAATGGTTGAAGCAGAAGAGGTTCAGAAAAATGACGAGAATGCAATAACCCTTTTGCAGGAATATAACTTAAAAAGAATGAACTTATCAAGAGAATTGCAGCAAGGGAAAATTGAACAGGCAGAGGCTATTGTAAAAAACAATGAATACTTTAGTGAAATGGTTAAAAAGAGTGAAACGATAGAAAACTTTGTAAAGACAAAGCAGGCATTTGACGAAATGGTTCAAAAAATTAATCAGGTGCTTAATTATTATATAACAGGGCAGGACCAAAACTGCACACATGATTGCAGTACCTGTGGAGGATGTCACTGATTTTTGAAAGGATGGTAAAATTTCTATGGCCGAAATTTCACCTATGATGAGTCACTATCTTAGAACAAAAGAGGACTATAAGGATTGTATTCTGTTTTATAGACTTGGTGACTTTTATGAAATGTTTTTTGACGATGCACTCACAACATCAAAAGAACTGGAATTAACATTAACAGGTAAAAGCTGTGGTATGGAGGAGAGAGCGCCAATGTGTGGTGTTCCTTTTCATAGTGCAAATGTTTATATTGCAAAGCTTGTTGAAAGAGGGTATAAGGTCGCAATCTGTGAGCAGGTTGAGGACCCGAAAAGTGCAAAGGGCATAGTTAAAAGAGAGGTTACAAGAGTAATAACTCCGGGAACTGTGCTTGATGAAACAATGCTTGATGAGAAAAAGAACAATTATCTTTCAGTAATAAATTTATCAAACGATTGTGCTTGCTTAGCTTTTTGTGATGTTTCAACAGGGGAGATATATTTAACAGATGTTGGTGATATTTCATCTGTTATGAACGAGCTGGCAAGATATTCTCCGTCAGAAATATTGATTAATTCTGATGGTGCAAAAGAGCTTTCAAAAATAATCGATTCACGACTCCATATAAAACCTCAGGAGCTTGATGAGGATTATTTTTATAGCTTTATGACAGAGGAAAGAATTAAAAATCAGTTTAAGAAATCCTTAGAGGAGTTGGGACTAAAACCTGATAGTCCTAAAACTGCAACAGTTTATGCAATGTTAAGATATCTTGACGAAAACCAAAAGGACGGATATCTATATATCAATAAGTTGAAGATATATTCAGTAAGCGAATATATGGATATAGATATTGCGACAAGAAGAAATCTTGAGATAACCGAAACTATGAGAGAGAAAAAGAAAAAAGGCTCTCTTTTAGGAGTTTTAGATTATACAAAGACTTCAATGGGTGCAAGAAAGTTAGTTTCGTGGCTTGAAAAACCTTTAGTAAACCCTATAAATATTAATAAAAGACTTTATTCTGTCAAGGAGCTTGCAGATAATCCTATGATGAGGGATGATTTTGCGAATGCATTGAATGGAATTTATGATATTTCAAGAATAGTCTCAAGAATTGCGACAAACACATTGACACCAAAGGATTTGGTATCATTAAAACAGTCGCTTTTAAAACTTCCACAGATTGAATATTTGTTGTCACAAACAAAGTCCCCGATGCTTAGCGAAATGTATCAGAGAATGGATATATTGAGTGAGCTTGCAAAACTTTTGGAAGAGTCTATTGATGATGAGGCAAGCACAGTTTTAAGAGGCGGAAAGATAATCAAAGAGGGATATAACAAGGAGCTTGAAACTTATCGTGACGCAATGAACAACGGCAAAGGCTGGATTGCAAGAGTTGAAGCAGAGGAAAAGGAAAAAACAGGTATAAAGACATTAAAGACAGGCTACAACAAGGTTTTTGGTTATTATATTGAGGTCACAAAATTAAACTCTGCAGATGTTCCTGATTACTACATAAGAAAACAAACCCTCACAAATGCAGAAAGATATATAACCCCTGAACTAAAGGAAATTGAAGAAACAATTCTTTGTGCATCAGAAAAATTTGAGGAACTGGAATTAAAGCTATATGAAGAAATAAGACTTTGCGTTATGAAAGAAAGCGAACGCTTAAGAAATGTATCAGAGATTATTGCAACTATAGATGTTTTGTATTCTTTTGCAGTTGCTGCATATAAAAATAACTACACTATGCCTGAGATTACCACAACAAATGAAATATCAATCACAGATGGCAGACATCCTGTTGTTGAAACAATGCTTAACGATTCGCTCTTTGTTCCGAATGACACTAATCTTGATTCAAATGATGCGAGATTATTGATTATAACAGGTCCGAATATGGCGGGAAAATCAACATATATGCGACAAGTAGCATTGATTTCTCTTATGGCACAGGTTGGAAGCTTTGTTCCTGCAAGCTATGCAAAGCTTTGTGCAGTTGATAAGATATTTACAAGAGTCGGTGCATCTGACGATATTTCTGCAGGTCAGAGTACATTTATGCTTGAAATGGTTGAGGTTGCAAATATATTAAAGAACGCAACCGATAAGTCTTTGGTAATCCTTGATGAAATAGGCAGAGGAACAAGTACATATGACGGTCTTTCAATTGCTTGGGCAGTTGCAGAATATGTAAATAATAAGAGAAAAATCGGTGCAAAAACTCTTTTTGCGACTCATTATCACGAGCTTTCAGAATTGGAAGAAAAATTAGATGGTGTGATGAATTACAGAATTGCAGTCAAAAAGAGAGGCGATGATATCACTTTCTTAAGAAAAATTGTCCGCGGTGGTGCTGATGACAGCTTTGGTATCGAGGTTGCAAAATTGGCAGGACTTCCTGACGAGGTAATAAAAAGAGCAAAGGAAATATTGTCAAAAATTGAAAATGATGATACTCAAAATATCAATAAACCAAAGAAACAGGAAGAATCTGAATTTATGCAGTTGAGCTTTGAAGATAGCGCAAGAGACGAAATTATGAATGAACTAAAAACTCTTGATGTAACAACATTAACACCTATTGAAGCTATGACAAAACTCTATGAAATGGCAAATAAAGCAAAGAATAACTAAAAGCAGCCTTTTGGCTGCTTTTTAATTATTAGGAAATGGTTTTTTAATATCTGATATTCCTGTTATATAATTCATATCTACATTATAGTATTTAGCAAGGATTATTACACTATCTAAAGGTATTCTTATTTTCCTTGTTTCATAATCAGAATATGTCTTTTGACCGACATTCAATATTTTTGCTATTTC
>JAFXBO010000005.1 GCA_017521775.1 Clostridia bacterium
AGTTTTAAAAAACAGAGTAAGACAGTATTTTCAAAAAGGCTCATCACACACACCAAAGGTGCGTGCATTGGTATCAAATGTTTCTTACTTTGAATATATCGTCACCGACTCAGAGGTTGAGGCGCTTGCATTAGAGTGTACATTAATCAAAAAATACTCTCCAAAATATAATATACTTCTAAAGGATGACAAACAATATCCATATATTAAGGTCACAATAAATGAAGAATGGCCAAGAATATTTAAGACAAGAACTCTAAAAAATGACGGGGCAAAATATTTCGGACCTTATATGGGAGTTGCAACAATAAAAAACACATTGGATATAATTCAAAATATTTTTAATCCCCCGACCTGCACAAAAAGATTTCCGCAAGACATCGGGAAAGGCAGGCCTTGTCTTAACTATCATATAAAAAAATGCTTTGCTCCTTGTTCAGGAAATATAACTAACAAGGAATACAGGCAAGTCTTTTTCGATATTTGCGCTTTTTTGGAGGGCGACCACAAAAAACTTATAAATGAACTGACTGAGCAGATGACAAAAGCATCATCCGAACTACAATTTGAAAAAGCCTCTTTGTTAAGGGACAGAATTAAATCAATCCGTGCAATTGACGAAAAACAAAAAGTTATCAATTCTGACAAACAAAATGACATAGATGTTATTGCATTGGTAAAAAATGGGCTTCACGCATTTATTGAGATATTTTTCATAAGAGCAGGAAAACTCTCAGGAAGAGAAAATTTCCGTATCGATAATTGTCAGGAATCATCTGAATCTGAAATAATAACAGATTTTATAAAACAGTTTTATCAACAGCAAAGCTTTCTTCCAAATGAGATAATCACCCAATTTCCTTGCCAGGACAGTGAATTAATCGAAGAATGGCTAACCGGCAAAAAAAGAAGAAAAGTAACACTCACATATCCAAAACGAGGAGAAAAGGTTCGTCTGGTGGAAATGGCTCAAAAAAATGCACAGATTGCCTCAGACAATTATGAAATCAACAAAAAACGATTTGAGGGTAAGAAAAAAGGCGCATCTGAAATTGCAGATATTCTTGGACTTGATAAACCTGTAATACGAATTGAAGCATATGACAATTCAAATATTTCGGGTGCTGACAATGTGAGTTCAATGGTGGTTTTTGAAAATGGAAAACCTGCAAAATCAAAATACAGAAAATTTAAGATAAAATCATTTGAAGGTGCTGACGATTACCGTTCAATGCAGGAGGTTATATACAGAAGACTAAACGAAGCAAGAGAAGAAGCAGAGAAAATCCACTCAGGAGAGATGGCTCAAAATGATGCAAAATTCTTACCTTTACCTGATGTCATTTTTTTAGACGGAGGAAAAGGCCATATCTCTGCTGTAGAAAAAATTCTTGAAATGACTGAAACCAGCATTCCAGTCTTTGGTATGGTTAAGGATGATAAGCATCGTACAAGAGCACTTTTGTCATCCAATGGCGAAATCGGATTAAATCCTACCGATTCGTTTTTCCACATGATTACAAGAATACAGGATGAAGTCCATCGAACTGCGATTTCGTATCATCGTCTGCTTCATAACAAAATTCAATCCGAACTCGATTTAATTGACGGAATTGGCAACTCAAGAAGAAATGCACTCATCGAGCATTTTAAATCAATAGATAATATCAAAAAGGCAACGGTTTCTGAGCTTTTACAAGTTAGAGGAATGACTAAAAAATCTGCAGAAAATGTTTATAACTATTTTAGAAAATGAGGAAAAACTATGTTTAAAAAGAATTTGAAGATATCATCAATTATGCTTATTCTTTCACTTTTACTATCTGCCTGCACATCCCCCATTTCATCCGGGGATGACGATTTGATTGTGCAGGCACAATCGGATAATATTCTGAATTTAGGAATGGATAGTGTTGATACTCTTAACCCTATTTTGACAAAATCAACTTCTGTTCAGGAGTGTATGCAGCTTATTTTTGAGCCTCTTTTCACTTTTGATGATGCCTTTAATCCTATTTGCGCACTTGCTGAAAGCTGTGTTTCTTCCCCTGATGGATATTCATATACACTTAAAATCAAAAAGGGAATTCTATGGCACGATAATAGCGAGCTCACAGCATCAGATGTCCTGCACACATTTAATCTTATTAGATATAACGACAGCTATTATACATCAATGTTAGCTCCTGTTTCAGGCGTTTCCTATATAGATAAGTACACCTTAAAACTAACTGTTTCAAGACCCGTGCCGAACTTTACAGCATTATTGTCATTCCCGATTGTTCAGGCAGATGCAACAACTGATGTTATTGACTATATCCCAATAGGCACAGGACCATATAAATATGACGAGAAAATATCTTCTGATAAAATTCAGCTTATTCCAAATGAGAATTGGCGCGAAACCCTTGCAACAATTGATAAAGTTCACATAAACATTGTCAAGGACGAACAAGCCCTGATTAACGCTTATAATGCAAGCTCTGTTGATATTCTGAGTTCAAATGTTATGGACCTTTTGAAAAACACTCCACGAGGTGAAAACAACATTAACGACTATATTTCAAACAATATGGTTTTTTTAGGGATAAATAACGAAAAAAGTGAATTTTCAAGCAGCAATACCAGACAGGCTCTCTCCTATCTGATTAAACGGGATGAAATTGTTACTACTGAAATCTTTTCAAGAGCAATTCCAACTAAAATTCCAATAAATCCATCAGCTTGGTATTATCCAAAGAGTAGTGACAGCGAAACTGACCCTGAATATATCAAGGAATTGCTTGCACTTGATGGCTGGACTACAAACGAAAATGGTAATTTCACAAGAGAAAAAGAGCTTACAACAGAAAATGAGGTTTCTGTAGTTAATCAAACCTTAAAAGCAGATATTCTCGTTAATTCCGATAATGATGAAAGACTCAGAGTGGCAGAAAAAATCGCAAACACATTCTCCTCATTCGGAATTTTGACAACAGTCACCAAAGCTTCCTTTGAAGAGTATAAATCAATAATATCAAACGATAATCATACTATGTTTATTGGAGAAATTAAAATACCTTATAATATGGACTTACATTCACTTTTAGTTTCTGACAATAATTATTTTGGGTATTCGTCTTCTGATATGAAAACTATCATAAACAAAATCGGAACTGCACAATCATCCGAGGAAATCAAAACAGCATATTCGAATTTCTCTGTAAAATTTTTAACAGATGTTCCTTTTGTTCCTCTGTTTTTCAGAAAAGAGAGCATAATTTCAGAAAAAAGCATCTCAGGAATTACAATGCCGACTATGTTTACATCATTCAGGTCTCCTGAAAACTGGTATATAGTTCGCACAAAATCAACAAAAAATGAATCAGATGATTAATCTGATTCATTTTTCTATTATATCATAACCTATTTGTATTACATCTCCTGCAC
>JAFXBO010000045.1 GCA_017521775.1 Clostridia bacterium
GATGGATTAAATAATCTTTTAGTGTCAGATGGTTTTAATGTTCTGATGTTCCATAGAGCAAATTTGTTAGATGTTTTTAAGAATACTGATTTCGACTTGATTTTATCAGGTCATATGCATGGTGGTCAGTTCAGAATTCCGGGAATAGGTGGAGTTGTTTCTCCAAAAACTAATTTTATGCAAAAAGGAAGAATTTTCTTTCCCAAATATTTTGGGGGAGAATATTCATTAGATGATACAAAAATGATTGTTTCAAGAGGTATCGGAAATCCTACTATTCTGCCAAGAGTTTTCAATAGACCTGAGATTTGTTCTATTACATTAAAATGCGATAATTAGTAAATAAAACTGCACTTTGGTGCAGTTTTACTATTCTTCTCTTCACTTGACAAACTATATGTTATTTTGTAAAATATATTCTATATAAAAACTATGAAAAAATGAAAGGAAAGTTTTTATGGGAAAGACATTGACTGAAAAAATTCTCTCTGCTCATTTGGTTGACGGAGAAATGATAAAAGGAAAAGAAATTGGAATAAAAATAGACCAGACATTAACTCAGGATGCTACAGGAACAATGGCATATCTCGAATTTGAAGCGATGGGAGTTCCAAGAGTTAAGACTGAGAAGTCTGTTGCATATATAGATCACAATACATTGCAAAATGGTTTTGAAAATGCTGATGATCATAGATTTATCGGAAGTGTGTGCAAAAAGCACGGAATTTACTTTTCAAGACCAGGTAATGGTATTTGCCATCAGGTACACCTTGAAAGATTTGGTATACCAGGGAAAACATTGATTGGTTCTGACTCTCATACACCAACAGGTGGTGGCATTGGAATGATAGCCATCGGAGCAGGTGGAATGGATGTTGCAGTAGCTATGGGTGGTGGTGCTTATTATATCACTTGTCCTAGGGTTGTTAAGGTTGAATTAACAGGAAAACTAAGCCCTTGGGTAGCTGCTAAAGATGTTATTTTAGAGGTTTTAAAAAGACTTTCTGTTAAAGGCGGAGTTGGAAAGGTAATTGAATATTGCGGAGAGGGAGTAAAGACATTGTCTGTCCCTGAAAGAGCTACAATAACAAATATGGGTGCCGAACTTGGTGCAACAACGTCAATTTTCCCATCAGACGAAATAACCAAACAATTTTTAAAGGCACAGGGAAGAGAAGAAGACTATACACCATTATCAGCAGATATTGATGCTGAATACGATGAATTTGTTGAGATTAATCTATCAGAGCTTGTTCCTTTGGCAGCTTGTCCTCATTCTCCTGATAATGTTAAGTCAGTAGCAGAAATCGGAAAGCTAAAGATTGATCAGGTCTGTATTGGTTCATGCACAAATTCATCACTATTAGATATGCTAAAAGTAGCACATATTTTAAAAGGAAAGACAGTTCATCCTGATGTTTCATTATCAATTGCACCTGGCTCAAAACAGGTTTTAAATATGCTTGCTAAAAATGGTGCATTGTCCATTATGATTGATGCTGGAGCAAGAATTTTGGAGAGTGCTTGTGGTCCTTGTATCGGTATGGGACAATCTCCAAACTCTAAAGGTATTTCACTAAGAACATTTAATCGTAATTTTGAGGGAAGATCGGGAACAAAGGATGGTCAGGTTTATCTTGTATCACCTGAACTTGCAGCTGCATCTGCCCTAACAGGTTATTTGACAGACCCAAGAGAATTAGGAGATATGCCTGAATTTAAGCTACCTGACTATTTTGATATTAATGATAATATGGTTGTAGCACCTGTTGAAGAAGAAAAAATGGATAGCGTTGAGGTTCTAAGAGGCCCTAACATTAAACCTTTCCCAGTATCAGAGCCTTTGGCTAAGGATATTTCGGCAAAATGCTCTCTTAAGGTTGAGGATAATATAACAACAGACCACATAATGCCTGCAGGTGCAAAAATATTGCCACTTCGTTCAAATATTCCTGAAATTTCAAAGCATTGCTTTGCAGTTTGTGATGAAGGATTTTATAAAAGAGCACTTGATATGGGCAAATCAATTATAGTTGGTGGCTCAAACTATGGCCAGGGCTCATCAAGAGAACACGCAGCACTTGCACCACTTTATTTAGGTGTTAGAGCTGTTATAACAAAATCTTTTGCAAGAATTCATATGGCAAATCTTGTGAATGCAGGAATTTTACCATTGACATTTGAAAATGAGTCAGATTACGATATGATTTCTCAGGATGATGAGTTATTGATCGAGAATGTCATAGAACAAATTAAATCGGGTGACATTATTAAGGTTAAAAATATTACAAAGAATATAGATTTTAATACTGTTTTATCAGTTTCAGCAAGACAAAAGGAAATGATTTATGCAGGTGGTCTTTTGAACTATACAAAGAAAATGGCAAAATAGTTTAGGAGGAAAAAAGAATGGCAAAAATTCAAATGACAACTCCGTTAGTTGAGATGGATGGAGACGAAATGACCAGAATTATCTGGAAAATGATTAAGGATATAATTCTTATCCCACATATTGATTTAAAGACTGAATACTATGATTTAGGACTTGTACACAGAAATGAAACTGATGACAAGGTTACATTTGACAGTGCTGAGGCAACAAAAAAATATGGTGTTGCAGTAAAGTGTGCCACAATAACTCCAAATGCTGCAAGAATGCCTGAATATAACTTAAAACAGATGTGGAAATCTCCAAATGGAACAATTAGAGCAATTTTAGACGGAACAGTTTTTAGAACTCCAATATTGGTTAAGGGTATAACACCTTACATACCAACTTGGACTAAACCAATTACCATTGC
>JAFXBO010000046.1 GCA_017521775.1 Clostridia bacterium
GATGAGGTTGATGATTTTTTGGACCTTGTCGGAGCTGATTATGAAAAGCTTTACAGAGAGAATAAAGAACTAAAGGATAAGCAGATTGTACTTAATAAATCAATAGAGGAATATAAAAACATTGAAACCTCATTAAGAAATGCATTGCTTTATGCACAAAATACTGCAGAGGATATGAAAAAGAATGCAAGTGAAAAGGCACAGAATATTTTGCAGGAAGCTGAGAATAAAGCAAGGGATAAATCACAAGAATTCACACAGTTACAAACCGAAATTGATGCATACAAAACAAAAATAAAAAGTTTTTGCAATGTAATGCTTGAAATGTTAGAGAAAATAGAGTAAAATAATAGGAGTGTCGGAAATAAATTCCGACATTCCTGAATTTGTTTATATAGAAAGGGAAAAGAATTATGGCTGAAAATCAAGATTACACTAAATCTGTCAATCTTCCTCAAACAGATTTTCCGATGAGAGGAAATCTTCCACAAAGAGAGCCTGAAACTCTTGCATATTGGGATGAGATAGATTTATATAACAGATTGAAGAAAAAGAACACAGGTAAGAAATCATTTGTTTTGCACGATGGACCTCCATATGCAAATGGTGATATTCATATGGGACACGCGCTCAATAAGATTTTGAAGGATATCATTGTAAGATATAAAAATCTTCAGGGCTTTTATTCTCCATATGTGCCTGGTTGGGATACTCACGGTTTGCCTATTGAACAACAGGCTATTAAAAGACTTGGAATTAACAGACACGAAGCAGGTGCAGAAAAATTCTGTAAGGCTTGTGAAGAGTTTGCTATGGAACAGGTTGAAAACCAAAAGGTACAGTTTAAGAGACTTGGTGTTTTAGGTGACTGGGAAAATCCGTACTTAACTTTGACTGACGATTTCGTTGCAAAGCAGATTGAAATATTTGGACAGATGGCTGAAAATGGTCTTATTTATAAGGGACTAAAGCCTGTTTATTGGTGTCCTCATTGTGAAACTGCATTGGCAGAAGCAGAAATTGAATATGCTGAGGATAAGTCAAGTTCAATTTATGTTAAATTTGCAGTTAAAGATGATAAGGGACTTTTTGAAGGTCTTTCAAATGTTTACTTTGTTATCTGGACAACTACAACATGGACATTGCCTGGTAATGTGGCAATTTCTTTGAACCCTGATTTTGAATATTCATTGGTTAAGTTCGAAAACGGGGATATATATGTTCTTGCAACAGAGCTTATTGAAAGTGTTGTTAAGGCTGCAAAGATTGAAGGCGAATATGAAATTGTAAAGAAATTTACAGGGGCAGAGCTTGAGTATATCAAGTGTCAGCATCCATTCATTGACCGTGAATCTTTGGTTATAGTGGGTGACCATGTAACATTGGATGCAGGTACAGGTTGTGTTCATACAGCTCCTGGATTTGGTGCAGACGACTATATTGTCTGCAAGAAGTATCCTGAGATTGAAATTATTGTGCCTGTTGACGAAAAGGGTTATCAGAATGATTTGGCAGGAGAATTTTCCGGAATGTTCTACGAAAAGTCAAATCCTGCAATTTTGGAAAGACTTAAAAATGACGGCAACCTTGTTGCAATAGAAAATATAGTCCATCAGTATCCACATTGTTGGAGATGTGACAATCCTATCATCTTCCGTGCTGCAGACCAGTGGTTTGCATCTGTTGATGCACTAAAAGAAAAGGCTGTTGAGGAAATCAAGAAGGTAAAATGGGTTCCTCAGTGGGGTGAAGACAGAATTACAAGCATGGTTGTTGACAGAAGCGACTGGTGTATTTCAAGACAGAGAACATAGGGTGTTCCTATTCCAATGTTCTACTGTGCAGACTGTGGAAAAGAGCTTATTAATAAAGATACAATTAAGGCTGTTGCTGATATGTTCAGAAAACAGGGAGTTGGAAAATGGTGGGATACAGACGCATCAGAAATTCTTCCGCAAGGAACAAAATGTGAATGTGGATGCACAAAGTTCACAAAAGAAAAGGATATTATGGACGTATGGTTTGACTCAGGTTCTTCTCATGCTGCAGTATGCGAAGACAGGGAAGATATGACTTATCCACCTGATATGTATCTTGAGGGAAATGACCAATACAGAGGATGGTTCCAGTCATCACTTTTAACAAGTGTAGCTACAACAGGAAAAGCGCCTTATAATACAGTTATTACCCATGGTATGATTCAGGATGGCGAAGGCAAGAAGATGTCTAAGTCAAAGGGTAATTCAATTGCTCCACAGGAAATAGTTGACCAGTATGGTGCAGACGTTCTTCGTTTGTGGGTAATTTCTGCAGACTACAGAACAGATATGAGAATGTCTCAGGATGCATTGAAGCAATTATCAGAGGGCTATAGAAAAATCAGAAATACTGCCCGTTATATTTTGAGTAATATAAATGACTTTAATCCTGATAAGGATATGGTTAGCTATGAGGATATGACAGAGCTTGATAAGTGGGCTTTGATGAAGCTAAATCAACTTGTTGAAAAGACTATTGCTGCTTATGAAAACTTCGAATTCCACACAATTTACGGTGTAATGCTTAATTTCTGTATTGTTGAAATGAGTAATTTCTATCTTGATGTTTTAAAATCAAGACTTTATACAGAAAAACCAACATCACAGGTTAGAAGAAGTGCACAGTCTGCAATGTTCATCATTCTTGATTCGATGGTTAAGCTGTTGGCACCTGTATTAGCATTCACTTGTGAAGAAATCTGGAAGTATATGCCTCATTATGAAAGTGATGATACTGTAAGTGTTATGCTTGGTGATATGCCAAAGGTTAACGAACTCTGGAATAATAAAGAGCTTGAAGATAAGTGGAATAAGCTTATTGATGTAAGAAATGATGTTAACAAAGCATTAGAGCCTGCAAGAAATGAAAAGCTGATCGGAAAATCACTTGATGCAGATGTTACAATCTATGCAAAGGGAGAAATTTTAGAGTTATTAAAATCAATTAATGAAAAGGAATTGGCTGAACTCTTTATAACATCAAAGGCTGCAGTTAAGGATGGAGAAGCCCCTGATGCTGCAGTAGCAGGAGATGTATCAAAGGTTTTGGTTGAGGTTGATAAGAATGAAAAATGCGGAAGATGCTGGATTCATTCAGAAACAGTTGGAACAATTGCCGGCTTTGACGGAATTTGTGCTGATTGCGTGAAGAAATTAACTGAATAATAGAAAATGACAGAAGCAATTTTGCTTCTGTCATTTTATTCTTGAAGAATTTTGATATTCTGTCGGAGTCATATTGGTAACTCTTTTAAAAACTCTTGTGAAATAGTGAGGGTTATTAAACCTAAGCATTTCAGAAATCTGAGTAAAGCTATATATATCTTTATCAATAAGATTTTTTGCCTCGGTTATTTTTAAATTGTTATAATATGTATTTATCGTTGTACCACAATATTTTTTAAACATATTTGATATATAGGTTCTGCTGTAATGCAAAGTCTGGCATATTTCGTCAACACTTATATTGGAATATAAATTTTGGCTTAATAGGGTTTTAACCGAGATAATAATATGGTTTTCCATATTTTCTTTATTGGAAAACAGGTTTGGAGATTTGTTTTCATTTCCTCTTAAAAGCATAATCAAAAATTGCTCAATATAGCATCTTATCATTTGAACACTGCCGATTGGGGCATCTTTGTTCAGTTCAAGCTTTGTTACATCAGGCTTATTTCTTTGAATAACAAAAGCATTATTTCCCTCGTTTATAATTAGGGATATGTATTTTCTCAGAGACATCGGAATATTGAACTTTTTATTGGCAAAGAAATTCATGCTTGCCGAATTTGTTGTAAATGATATAAGGTATGCATTAAAATTTGAAGACTTATTACCGCAAAGCTTATGCGGCATATTTGGTTTAACAAAAAACACGTCACCCTGACTTAATGAATGTGTTTCATTTTTTAAAACAACATCTGCTTGTCCTGCATCAATATAAAGCATTTCCCAGAAGTCGTGTTTTTCAGTATGAAAGTCAAAATCTTTTTCCATTTCGAGAAGATGCATCATTATGATTTTTGTGATTGAAATAACATTTGTTACCCTGTGTTTTATGTAGATGGAAGAGGTCGGTTCATTTTTCATAATTGTACTCCGTTTCAAAATATGAGTTTACAAAAATGCACAAAGAAAATAGAAAAGTGCATTTATTTTTTCTTGTAAATATTGTATCATAATAGTAGGAATATATCAAGTATTTTTTGATAAAGAGAAGAGGGAAAAGGAATGAATGTTTTAGCAATTGGATGTCATCCTGATGATATCGAGATAAACTGTGCCGGAACATTGGCAAAATGCGTTAAAAGAGGCGACAAGGTAACTGTTTGCCATGTATGTAATGGTGACCTCGGACATGCAATTATTATGCCTGAAGAATTAAGAAAAATCAGAATTGGAGAAGCACAAAAAGCAGGCAGCTTAGCAGGTATTGAAGTTATAACCTGTGATATAGGCGATGTTATGGCAAATGCTGCTAATAAGGAGCATCGAGACAAGGTTGTTGATGTAATCAGAAAGACAAATCCTGATTTTATAATAACACATGCACCAAATGATTATATGCCTGACCACGTTGAGGTTAGCAAATTAGTGTTTGATGCAAGCTTTGCAGCAAGTGTTCCACATTATGAAACATCTGTTAAGGGCGCTAGTGAGGTTGTTCCGATTTACTATATGGATAATCTTGCAGGTATTGGAACATTGCCAACAGAGTATGTTGACATATCGGACGAAATTGATTTAAAGCTTGAAATGCTTGAATGTCATGAAAGTCAGTTAAAGTGGATGAGAGACCACGATAACATTGATTTTGCAGAGTTTGTTAAAACCTGTGCAAGATATAGAGGATTGCAGGCAAGTGTTCAATATGCTGAAGCATATACACAGTGTCTTGCATGGCCAAAAGTTACAACAAAAAGGTTATTACCATAAATAATTATTTTTAAGGAGGAAATTAAAATGAATTTTAACAGTACAGTAAAAGGATCATTAATGGAAGGATACTATCCTGAGGGATGGGATATGGAGAAGATTGACAAATGTTGCGCACCAGGCAACAAGGTGTCAGACAGACAAGATTTCTGGAATAAGGATTTCCAACCTGTAAAGTGTGACAATATCTATGAATTTGATACATATATGGGACACGAAATTGCTTTAAAGATTAAGGAAGCAAAGGAAAGAGGAGAAAAGCTTGCAATGATTCTTCCTGTAGGTCCTATGGGAATGTATAAATGGGCAGTTTATTTCTTAAAGGAATGGAATGTTAAATGTGACCATGTTTACACATTTAATATGGATGAATGGTCAGATGCAGACGGAAACACACTTGCAGGAGATGATCCGGCAGCTTTACAAAACGCAATGAAGCAGGCTCTATTTAATCCTTTGGGTGAATTGACAGTTCCTGAAAATCAGAGAAACTTTGCAACAAAGGAAAACTTGCCTACATATGCAGAAAAAATTGCAAAATTGAAGGCAGAGGGTGCTAAGTTAGTTTTGGTATATGGTGTTGGAAGAATGTGTCATATTGCATTCTGGGAGCCACATTTTGCTGCAGAATATGCAACAGATGAAGAGTGGTTGAAGCAAACACACAGAATTGGTGCAAAATTGCATCCATTGACAATTGAACAAAATGCATTGACAAGCTTTAAGTCAAGAACAACATTAGTTCCATGCAGAGCTAACACAATCGGACCTGGATTATTTATGCAGGCAGACTATGCAATCGGCGGATGTGATGGTACATTTGGAAGAGGTATGCAGTGGCAGGGAATGAGCTTCTGGACAACCCTAAGATATGGTCCAACAAAATGGATAACATCAACATATATTCCTAC
>JAFXBO010000047.1 GCA_017521775.1 Clostridia bacterium
ATCAGAGGAGATATAAGCAGTCAATTCATTACAGGAATGATATATGCACTTGTTTATCTTAAAAAACAGTCATCCATTGAGATTATCCCTCCATTTGAGAGCAAATCATATGTTAATCTCACAATCTCTGCACTAAAATCATTTGGTGCAGATGTAGAATTTGTTGATGACTATAACATTGTAATCAAAAAACAAAAATTGCACTCATATTCAGGTAAAATCGAGGGAGATTATTCAAATGCAGCATTTTTTGATGCATTTAATCATATTGGCTCTAAAATAGAAATAAATAATCTCAAACCTGACAGTCTGCAGGGTGATAAAGTGTATAAAGATTATTTTGATAAAATTTCAACTGGAACACCAACCCTTGATATTTCTGATTGTCCTGACCTTGGTCCTGTGCTTTTCGCACTTGCATCTTTAAAAAATGGTGCAACCTTTACAGGCACCAATAGACTAAAGGCAAAAGAAAGCGACCGTGGTCTTGCAATGGATGAAGAATTAAAAAAACTTGGTGGAGGTCTTGTTTTTGGTGACAATATGATAACTGTTCCAAAGCAAGAACTTAAGTACAAGGGTAACATTCTTGATGCTCATAACGACCATAGAATTGTTATGGCGATGTCGGTTATTCTTTCACAAACAGGAGGAGAAATTTCAGGCATTGAAGCAGTCAGGAAAAGCTATCCACAATTTTTTAAAAACATACAAAAGCTCGGCGCAGAGGTGGAAATTAAATGATAGTAGATGTAAGCAAAAAAATTTTGATAGTCGGACTTGGACTCTTAGGTGGTAGTTATGCAAGAGTTCTCAAACGATTTGGATTTCATATAAGTGCAATTACTAAGGAACAAAGCTCAATAGATTATGCACTTAACGAAGGTATAATAGATGAGGGTTCAACACAACTTGATGAGAGAATAATTGGCGAATCTGACCTTGTTGTATTTGCTCTATATCCTCATGTATTTGTGGAATGGATTAGAGAAAATCAAAACCTATTAAAAAGTGGTGCAATTATAACTGATGTAACAGGCGTTAAGAAAAGTATTGTGTATAAAATTCAGGATATGCTAAGAGACGATGTGGAATTTATAGCAGCACATCCTATGGCAGGACGAGAATGTTCCGGTGTTGAAAATAGTACGGACAATATGTTTGCCGGTGCAAACTATATTGTTACTCCAACCGATAAGAATACACAACAGGCAATCAACACATGTCTTGAGCTCGGGAGACTTTTAGGTTTTTCAAATGTTACCACACTCTCCCCTGAAGAACATGATGAAATGATAGGTTTTCTTTCACAGCTTACTCATTGCATAGCAATTACTCTTATGACCTGCAACGATAAGGAGAATATGGAAAAATTTACAGGTGACTCGTTTAGAGACCTGACACGAATTGCAAGAATAAATGATTTGATGTGGAGTGAACTTTTTGTAGCAAATAAAGATGCCTTACTTAATCAGATGGATATGTTTATTAATAAATTTAATGAACTTAAATCAATGCTTGAAACAGAAGATATTGATGGTATGAGAAATATGATGCGTCATTCAACACAGCGCAGAGCATTATTTGACAAAAAATAATTACTTTGGAGGATAACAAAAATGAATATGAATTTTAAGCGCAAATTACCTATCCCTATGGAGATAAAAGAACAATACCCATTATCTTATAAGCTTGAGCAATTAAAAGTAAAAAGAGATATGGAAATAAAATCAATATTTGAAGGCAATGATGACAGATTTATTTTAATTATAGGTCCATGTTCTGCAGACAATGATGATAGCGTTATCGACTACATTTCCCGTCTAAGAGAAGTTCAGGAAAAGGTATCTGATAAAATACTTATCATTCCAAGAATTTATACAAACAAACCAAGAACAACAGGTGATGGATATAAGGGAATGCTTCATCAACCTGATCCTAACAAGGAATCAGATATGTTAAAGGGTGTTGTTGCAATCAGAAATCTGCACCTAAGAGCAATCGAAGAAACAGGCTTTACTTGTGCTGACGAAATGCTTTATCCTGAAAATTACAGATACCTATCTGATTTATTATCCTATGTTGCTATTGGTGCAAGATCTGTTGAAAATCAGAAACATCGTCTGACTGCGAGTGGTCTTGATATCCCCGTCGGAATGAAAAACCCAACTGCAGGCGATATTTCTGTTATGATGAATTCAATAACAGCAGGTCAACATTCTCATACTTTCATATACAGAGGATGGGAAGTCGAAAGTCAGGGAAATCCCCTTACACACGCAATTTTGAGAGGATATGTTAATAAACACGGTCAATCAATACCAAACTACCACTACGAGGACCTTATTCATCTTGCAGAGATTTATGGTAAATCAGGACTTTCTAACCCTGCAGTTATTATTGATACCAACCATGCAAACTCCGGAAAAAAATGGATGGAACAACCAAGAATAGCAAAGGAAGTTCTTCATAGCTGCCGTCATTCAAATGATGTGAAAAAGATTGTTAAAGGTCTTATGATAGAAAGCTATATTGAAGATGGCTCGCAAAAGAGCGAAGAATGCATCTATGGAAAATCAATTACCGACCCTTGTCTCGGATGGGAAAAGACAGAAAAGCTCATCTACGACTTGGCTGATGTGCTTTAAAAGACTAATATGCTGGCAGTGTCTATTCTGTCAGCTTTATTTTTTTAACAAAATATTGCTTTTTAGAAAAATTATGATATAATATTACTTACCAGACAGTTCGTAACCATCCTGTCTTTAAACAAAACTATCGGAAAGGATGGACACATTTGTGTCCTTTTTGTCTTTTTGACAAAAGAAATAAAAAAATGATTAA
>JAFXBO010000048.1 GCA_017521775.1 Clostridia bacterium
AAAAGTATAAAAACCCAAGAGGCGGAAGATTCCACGCAGGATTATACCCTGTTTCTGCAAATGTTCCTTTAGGACAGCAAACAGGCGCAACACCTGATGGAAGATTGGCAAACACTCCTGTTGCAGACGGTGTTGGCCCATGCTCAGGAAGTGATGTGTGCGGACCTACTTCAGCAGCTAACTCTGTTGCAAAGCTTGACCACGGTATTGCTTCAAACGGAACTTTATATAACCAGAAATTCCATCCAACAGCATTATCAGGTGTAACAGGTTTATCTAATTTCACTTCATATATAAGAGCATTCTTTGACCAGAAGGGTATGCATATGCAATTTAATGTTGTAAGCAAAGAAACATTGTTGGATGCTCAGAAGAATCCTGAAAACTATAAGAACCTTGTTGTAAGAGTTGCAGGCTATAGTGCTTTGTTCACAACTCTATCAAAGTCATTGCAGGATGATATAATCAATAGAACAGAGCAAGCATTTAACAGATAATTTTGAGAGGGAAATCCAGTTATGCAGGAATATATGAATACAAAAGGGCGTATATTTGATATACAAAAATATTCCATTCACGATGGTCCCGGTATAAGAACAATTATTTTCTTAAAGGGTTGTGCATTCAGATGTAAATGGTGCTGTAACCCTGAATCTCAGGAATACAAAATTGAGAGAATGACATTCGGTGGGAAAGAAAAGGTTGTTGGCCGTGATGTGACTGTTGCCGAAGTAATGAAAGAGATTGTCAAAGATATGCCATACTATAAGCGTTCAGGTGGTGGTATTACCTTATCAGGAGGAGAATCTCTTCTCCAACCTGAATTTGCAGTGGCTTTGTTGAGAGCAGCAAAAGAAATCGGAATAACAACTGCCATTGAAACAACAGGCTTTGCTCCATATGAAACGGTAGAAAAATATCTGGAATATTTAGACTATGTACTTATGGATATCAAGCATATAAATGATGCAAAGCATAAACAGTTTTGCAATCAATCGAATCAGCTTGTATTGGAAAATGCAAAGAAGATTGCAAAAAGTGGTGCCAATTTGACAATTAGAGTGCCTGTTATTCCTACCTTTAATGATACTAAGGAGGAAATTGCCCAGATTGCAGATTTTGCAAAGAAGCTTGGAGTAAAGCATCTGCATTTGTTGCCTTATCATAGAATGGGTGAGGATAAATACGCAGGGCTTAACAGAACTTATGAGCTAAAGGGAATAAGCACTCTTTCAAATGAGCATATTAATGAACTATATGAAACAGCATATAGAATTTTTGGAGAGGGCTGCCAGATTGGTGGTTAATTAAAAACAAAAAAGAAATATAATTGCACTTGGTGGCGGCGTTGTCGGTGATATGGTAGGCTACGCTGCTTCCGTGCTTATGTACGAAATTAAATATTTTTAAACGCCCATAACACTACTGGAAAATGACATTTGTGTGGGTAGATTACGGAAGGAAAATGAGAAATGTTTTTATGGTCACTTATTGTTGTGTTAATTATAGCTGTTGACCAATTATCAAAATATTGGGTAGTGAATAATATAGGGATGCGGGATTCTGTTTCTGTTATTCCTAAGGTAATAGATTTTGTTTATGTGAAGAATACAGGGGCAGCTTTTAGTTTTCTTTCCGATAAAAACTATGGAATTGTGATTTTGAGCATTATTTCAGTTCTGTTTTCTGTCGGAGTTATTTTATTTATGATTAAATACAGACCAAAGAATAAGCTTTTAAGTGTATCATTAGCACTAATGCTATCAGGTGCGATAGGTAATGTCATTGACAGGATTTTCAGAGGATATGTTGTTGACTTTATTGAAATGATATTTATTGATTTCCCTGTTATTAATATTGCAGATATAGCGATAACCTTTGGTGCTGCTATGATTATAATATATGTGTTATTTTTTGATAAAGCAAAGAATAACGTGGAGCAGGAGAGATAAAGCTCAAATGGAAAAAATAGTTTTAATTCCGAATGAGGAGAATGTTGGGGAAAGAATTGATAAATATATCAGCGACAATACAGAGGACATTTCCCGTTCCTATGTAGCAACTCTATCAAAGAATGGTTTAATCATATGTAATGGAAAAAAGATTTTAAAAAACTATAAAATTAAGGGTGGAGAAATTATTGAGATAGAATTACCCCAACCTCAGACACAAGAGGTCGATCCTGAGAACATTCCACTTGATATTATTTATGAGGATGATTCTTTGCTAGTGATAAACAAACCTCAGGGAATGGTAGTTCATCCTGCAGCAGGTAATTACACAGGCACACTCGTCAATGCTCTCTTGTTTCATTGTAAAGATAGCTTGTCGGCTATAAATGGGGTTGTGCGTCCCGGTATAGTCCATCGAATTGACAAGGAAACAAGTGGATTGCTTGTTGTTGCTAAGGATAACCTGTCTCATATTGGGTTATCCGAGCAGATTAAAAGTAAAAAAGCATTAAGGTCATACTGGGCATTGGTAAACGGAAGAGTAAGAGAAGATGGTACTGTTGATGCACCAATTGCAAGACACCCAAAGGACCGAAAAAAAATGGCTGTTGTTATGGGTGGAAGAAATGCTGTAACTCACTATAAGGTGTTAGAGGATTTTGGAGAATATACATTATTGGAGTGTATTTTAGAAACAGGCAGAACACATCAGATAAGAGTTCATATGGCTCATATAGGACATAGCATTGTAGGAGACAAGGTTTATGGTATAAAAAAGGAAAAATTCAATTTAGAGGGTCAGCTTTTACACGCTAAAACACTTGGTTTTGACCACCCTAAAACTTTTGAGCCAATGCAATTCACAACGGAAATACCAGAGCATTTTGAGAATGTATTAGAGATTTTAAGAAGGAAGTATAACAGATAGAATTGAAAGGACTTGATGAATATATGTCAAAAATAAGACTATGTGTAATTTTTGGAGGTCAATCTCCTGAACACAGTGTTTCTTGTCTTTCGGCTGCATCAGTATTAAGAAATCTTAATGTTGAAAAGTATAAAATAAGCACAATCGGTATAACAAAAAAAGGTGAATGGTTTTTATATAGCGGAAAGTATGACAAGATTGAAAATGGTGAATGGATAAAGGACAAAAAGCATCTTAAGAAAGCAATAATTTCACCGAGTTCTAAGGATAAGTCTATAATCGTATTTGAAGAAGAAAAATACAGAAAGATAAAGCTTGATATTGTGTTCCCTGTTTTACACGGTGAATATGGGGAAGATGGAACAATACAAGGTTTATTGGAAATGTCAGGAATAAAGTATGTGGGAATGGGAGTTTTATCATCTGCTAATGGTATGGATAAGGCTTTTTCAAAACTTGTTTTCCAATCGGCAGGAATTCCGCAGGCAGATTGGGTTGTTGTGACTGCAGATGATATAAAAAATATGGACGCAGTAGTCAAAAAAGTTGAGGATAAATTGGGATATCCGTGCTTTGTTAAGCCTGCATCAACCGGTTCTTCTGTTGGAGTTGGTAAGGCAAAAAACAGGGATGAACTAATCCTGTCACTTGAAAATGCTTCAAAATTCGGCAGAAAAATACTTATTGAAGAGAACATTGATGGTCACGAGGTAGAATGTTCAGTTTTAGGAAATGAAAATGTATCTGCATCAACTGTGGGAGAAATAATACCTGAGGTTGAGTTTTATGATTTTAATGCAAAATATAAAACAGGAACAACAAAACTTCAGATTCCAGCCGAAATAGGAAATGATAAAATTGAAGAAATAAGAGAATATGCAAAAAAAGCGTTTATTGCACTTGACGGTCAGGGGCTTTCAAGAGTTGATTTTTTTGTGAGGTATAAGGATAATTCAGTTGTTCTTAATGAAATAAACACTTTACCTGGATTTACAAATATAAGTATGTATCCAAAGCTTTGGGAAGCTGTGGGAAAGAAGTATAATGTTTTGTTGGACGAATTGATTGAATTGGGATTAAAGAGAGTTAAATAAGGAAGGTACATTTTGAAAAAAATTAATGCAACAATAACAATAACAAGTATTATAAACTCTGATGAGGCTGAAAAAACAGAGTTTATTACAGAGGGAGCATTTTATTTTAAAAATGGTTCTTACTACATATTATATGATGAAAAAGAAGAGCTTGGAATGGCGAATTGTTCTGTCGTTGTAAAGGCTTCAGAGGATGTAGCAAGTGTTAACAGAACAGGAGATTTTTCATCAAAAATGTACTACAAAAAAGGAGAGGCAACAGAGTTTTTATATCACACACCTTATGGCAAATTTCCTGTCATTTTATCCACTCAGGAAATAAAAAATAATTTAAATGTTATGGGTGGAAAGCTTGAAATTATTTATAGCGTAACTATAAATAATGAAGAGAATTTTCATGTGCTTGGAATAGAGGTAAAAACTGAAGAAAGAAGGGAAGTTTAATATGCTTAAAAGATTGATTTCTTTTGTTTTGATTACTTTTATGATATCTACAAATGTCTTTGCAAAAGGGAAAGATATTGTTTTTGAGTATGAATATATGGATAAGCTGTTTGGATTTGCATCCGAATTATATATTGATGATACTATAACAAAGGAAGAAATTTTAAGTAATGCTATAAAAGAGTATTTGAAAGAAAATCCGGAGGCAATGGAAGAAATTCTAAAGAACGGATTTTCGTCACTTGATGAGTATAGCGAATATTATACAGAGGAAGAGTACAGACAGTTTTTTAATGATGTAAATAAAACCTTTTACGGAATAGGTGTTATAATCCAAAAAAATGGAGATTATATAGAAATTGTGACAGTTCTTGAGGATGGAAGTGCATATTCTGCAGGTATCATGCCGGGAGATTTGATAATAAAAGTTGATGGAGAGGATATGAAGGGACTGACAGTTGACCAGGTTCAATCAGCAGTTGTAGGGGAACTTAACACCAATGTTGAAGTCACTGTTTTTAGAAATGGTCAGGAAATCACATATACAATGAAAAGAATGCCTGTTAATGATAAGACAGTCAGTCATATTATTCTTGATGATAAAACTGCTTACGTTTCAATAATTAATTTTGCAGAAAAAACTGACGAAGAGTTTGGAGAGGTTTTAAAAATTCTTGATGAAAAGAAAATTACAAACATTATTCTTGATTTAAGAGGCAATCCTGGAGGATATCTTGATACAGCTGTTGAAATAGCAAAAATGATTGTTCCAAAAGGAATTATTGTTAAAACAATGTTCAGGCAAAGTGAAAAGAATGAAACATATTTTTCAGACCTTGCAAACCCTAAGTATAAGTTTGCTGTTTTGGTGAATGGAAATACTGCAAGTGCATCAGAGGTTTTAACATCTGCACTTCAGGATTCGGGAGTAGGAAGAGTTATAGGAGAAACAACATATGGTAAGGCTGTGATACAGGATGTATATAGTCTTAAGGGATTTGATAGCTTTAAGATTACAACA
>JAFXBO010000006.1 GCA_017521775.1 Clostridia bacterium
ATTGATTGAAAAGCTTAATAACGACAAAAAAATAAATGGTATTTTAGTACAATTACCCGTGCCAAAGCATATTAATGAGGAAACAATAATAAATGCGATTAAACCTGAAAAGGATGTGGATGCATTCCACCCTGTGAATGTCGGAAAAATTATGGTTGGTAATTTCGATTTTGTCCCTTGCACTCCTGCAGGGGTTATGGAATTAATTAAGGAATCAGGAATTAGCGTAGAGGGAAAAGAGTGTGTTATTGTCGGAAGAAGTAATATTGTCGGAAAACCTCAGGCAATGCTTTTATTACACCAAAACGGTACTGTTACAATTTGCCATTCAAGAACGAAAAATCTTAAGGAAAAGACCTTGCAAGCCGATATCTTGGTTGCTGCAGTCGGAATTCCTGAATTTATTAAGGGAGATATGATAAAGCCGGGCGCAGTTGTGATTGATGTTGGAATAAACAGAATTGCAGATAAGAAGCTTGTTGGGGATGTGGAGTTTGAAAGTGCCCAAAAGGTTGCCTCAGCTATAACCCCTGTTCCAGGTGGAGTTGGTCCGATGACTATTGCAATGCTTATGAAAAATACAGTTAAAGCAGCGCTTATTCAACAGTAAAAAGAGGTAGGAGTTTGTGGACAAGAATAGTCAAATTCATAAAAATCATAGAGAAAGAATGAGGCAAAAGTTTAAAAAATCACCTCAAAGTATTTCTGACCACGAATTATTGGAAATGCTTTTATATTACTCTATTCCAAGAATTAATACAAACGAGCCGGCACATAATCTTTTAAAGCTGGGAAGAAACAGTTTGAAAAATGTGTTTGAACTTGACTCATCGCAGATTAAAGGCATTGATAAGCTTGGGGAGAAGAGTGCCGAATATATTTCCTTGATTAAGGAAATATATAATCGTATTGAGAAAGAAAAGATATGCAATCCGAAAACTAAGAAACTAACAACTCAAAATATTAAAAGCTATTTAATCGGGGAATTCCTTGGCTATGAAAAGGAAATGTTTTTGATGATTAGTGTTGATGTGGACTGTAATATTTTAAATAAACACATAATTTCAATTGGTTCGGAATCGTCATCAATGGTGTCAATTAAAGAAATAGTCAGAAATGCAGTTACCGATAAGGCAAAATATATTTTTGCTGCACATAACCATCCAAACGGTCTTTTAATCCCATCGGATAGTGATATCGAATTGACAAAAGCAGTGTGCGAGGCACTTGCATTGGTAGAAATTCCTGTTATAGAGCACTACATTGTAACGAATAAGGATTGTGTGGGAATAATAAGGAGCTGCAATTTATTTGGAAAAAGAAAAAATGGCTGATTAATCAGCCATTTTTTATTAATAATTTTCAGCGTGAATTTCGAAGTAGCTTTGTGGATGTGCACAAGTTGGGCAAATCTCAGGAGCCTTTGTTCCTACAACAAGGTGTCCGCAGTTTCTGCATTCCCATACTTTAACTTCACTCTTTGCAAATACCTCTGCCATTTCAACATTCTTCAAAAGTGCACGGTATCTTTCTTCATGTGATTTTTCAATTGCTGCAACAAGTCTGAATTTTTCGGCTAATTCTGTGAAGCCTTCTTCTTCAGCAGTTTTTGCAAAACCATCATACATATCTGTCCATTCATAGTTTTCGCCCTCTGCAGCAGCTTCAAGGTTTTCGGCTGTATCGCCAATTCCATTTAATTCCTTAAACCACAATTTTGCGTGTTCCTTTTCATTTTCTGCTGTCTTTAGAAATAATGCTGCAATTTGTTCAAAACCATCTTTTTTTGCCTTTGAAGCAAAATAGGTATATTTATTTCTTGCCATAGATTCGCCTGCAAATGCAGCTTCTAAATTCTTTTCAGTTTGTGTTCCGCTATATTTTGTTGTTTTCATAATAATTTCCTCCCTTTCTATATTGGATATTATATCCAATATATATTTTATCATAACAAAGAATTTGTGTCAATAAAATTAAATAAAAATGGGTTGGAAGCAAGTTATCATCCAACCCTCAATTATTCATTTTTTTCTTTTCTTATATATTTTCTATATTCGATAGGAGTCATACCCACACTTTTTTTAAAAGTCTGGTAGAAGAATTTTGAATCATTAAATCCACACTTTACCGATATTTCAGCAGAACTTTCTTCTGTTTCCTCTAAAAGCTTGCAGGCTTCCTTAACTCTTAAATCTTTAATAAACTCTGAAATTGAAATGCCGGTTGTCTTCTTGAATATTTGTCTGAAATAGTTTTTGGATAAAAACATTCCTTTGACAATATCATCAAGGCTTATGTGAGCTCTGTAATTTTCATGCATATAGTCAATTGCAGATTGAACCAAATCGTAATGGGTTTTTGTGAAGTTAGTATGAGTTTTGTTAATCTCTCTGAAGATTTCAATAATAAGCTTAATCAAATAAGCACCTATCATACTCCGAAAGCCTATTTCACGATTAGTATATTCATCGTAAATTTCCTTAAACATATTATAAAAATTGACAGAGTCAGTTTTAAAAATACCTCGTGGAGAATTTTGTTGCATATTCAATTCTGAGAACAATGGAGATAGAAAATATGGTGAGGTCAGTGAATAAAACTCCTCACTCTCCAGTGCGTATTGGTTAAATAAATCAGGAGTAAATAACAAATCAAAGGTCACAAAGTCTCCGTCTGCATCAGGACTATAGCTAAAGGAGTGAGGAACTCCATAGTCTATCATAACAACATGACCTTTTTTGACCTCATAGGCCTGATTATCTATCTGATGGATTGCTTTTCCCGAGATAACATATATAAGTTCTATAAAATTATGCTTATGTAAAACCCCGTTAAATGAGTCATTTTCTTTATCCGAAAGGTGAATATATATTTTTTCTCCTTGCTTAAAATATTCATCGTATTTTAATTCAATAATGTCTTCCATTTGATATATCACCTCTTTTATGTGAATAGTAAAAAGGGAATAGCCATCAGCCGTATAAAACGACTGATGGTTATATTATAGATTAATTCAACTCTATTTCCACAATTGCCATTCCGCCAGGAGCCACCTTAACTGTAAAAGATTTTTCACTGCCATCACGACCTGTGTGCATTCTGCCGACTGTTTGTCCCTCATCTTTCATATATTTAACAGGGAGAACAGGGAACATACTTGCAATTTTAACATCTTTAACAGGTTTTACAGCAGTTACAACTGATTTTCCATAGCTTGTTAAAGATGGATTGAGAATGCTCAATCTGTATTTTCCGTTATCAAGCTCCACAACTGAAATCGGGAGATTGCAATTAAATATTTCTGTTCCTGTCTGTCTCAATAACAGTGCTAAAGCATCAGCAAAACCTGAGGTTACTTTTGCAAATTTCAATTTCTCTTGAAGAATTGTCAAATTAGATTCAGGAATGTTATTAAATGGTTTTGAAAGATTTGGAGCACCATCATCTATGCTGTACATTTCTTCAATTTCTTTTCTTGTTTTCTCGTCAATATTTGTGTTATACGCAAATACCATTGCAGGACTGTTTGAAAATTTGTCTTCAAAAATGATATCTGCACATATTCCGTATTCTTTTGGAGAAAAACCAGCCATCGCAGTACAAATCACAGCACCATTATTATATGATGCTATCTTTTTCTTTTCGTCCTCTGATAATAAATCAAAGTTTGGAACAAAGATTGTGCCACTGACATAATCTATATCCTCAGATCTTGCAACGGTACTCATCAAAGTTCCGCGTTCTGCTATTTCATACACATATTTGTGTGATGACCAACGCCTTGTTTCGATATAATCAGGTAAAAGAGCATCAAAGGCATAATCTGACCAGATAACGGTTGGAGTTATTGGAGCCTTTACATTGTTGCAGATTGAAGTATCAAATCTTTCAATAAGCCATTTCCAATCATCTTTTCTCAAACTATCACCGAGGCACACGAAAAAGCCTTCAGAACAGCGTTTCATACCTTTGGGTGTTATACGCATAAAGTTCATCATTGTGTATATATCTCTTTCAAGGCTGCAAGGGGCATGGTGTATAGTGTCCCATTCCTCTGTATCATCTCTTACGCCAAGCATTGTGTATAGCTTGGTGTCAGGAACAATTGCAGAAATCATAGGAAGCATAGCCATATAGTCAAACAATGGGTCACTACGCTCAGGGTGATTTAATCTTGCGCCTGTTGGGACAATATTTGGCTTTAATCCGTCAAGACCTGATTTTCCTAAAATTCTTAAATCAATACCCAAGCAATAAAGTGTTTCAAATGGGTCTGTACAATATACTCCAAGCCCCATTACCTTCTTGCCGATTGCGTGCAGTCTGTCGCATACTTTTGTCCAGAAAACACCCCATCTGTATGCCAAGAATTTAATCCAGTCTATTTTGTGCTCATTCCAGAGCCAATCGCCTCTTAGATTTTTATTTTCATTTGAATCATTTCCCAAACCATTTAAAATCTCTTCAGTAGGCTTAATATTTGTATGCATAATAAATTGTTCGACCATATCAGAAGAAAAATCGCCTAAGGAAATTCTTAGCCACAATGGGCAGAAATTATCTGTTGGCAAGAAGCCTGTAAATCCATAGTCAAGCATTGATTTGCATAGCTTTTCTATAAACAAATCTTCAAAATAGGTGCCATCCTTCATTCTGCGCAAAACATTGTATGCATCCTTGCCGTCTCTTGAATCAAAGATAACTTCATCGTGGTCATATATCCATTCATCATGGAAAGTGTTGCCTGAAACATTTCCCATAATGCTCATATATGTTTCAATTCCATTATCCTCAAGGCCCTTAATAAGTTTATGAAGGTCCTGGTTTGTCCAATCCTGTCTTTCTCTTATTCCGTTTCTTGGAGAACCATAGTATGAACAACAATCAGGAGGAATTTTTGTTTCAACCTCCAGACCGTCATGTTGCATAATTATATCAATATGGAATAAGAAGGCAGAAACTGCATCAGGCTTAAAATCCATTCTTTCAAGCAACTCATTGACACCGTTTTCAGGATTTTCCTTATCAAAGCCTATTAAAGGAGTCCAAACATTAATATCAAGTTTACCATATTTTTCGTACATAGTTTTTTCCTTTACTTTGTGTTATTTTGAAAATCTGTCAGCAATTTTCTTTGCATTGCCATAAATAATCTTGTACTTATCATCATCACTTATGTGTGAGAATAAAACGCTTCCCAAGCAATAATTAGGGTCATACCAAGGCATATCTGTTCCAAATAAAACCTTGTCTGCGCCGACATTTTCAACCATTTTGTCAACTATTCCACTGTGTCTTTGTATATCGCACAAATCAAGGAATACATTGTTATGATTTTTTACAATATCGATTGCCTGGTCAAGTTCTCCAGGGGCAGAGTGTCCCATAATGAACATTGCATCAGGATATTTTTCGCAAAGCATCTTAATATGTCTTGGTCCGTTGTGAGGGTCATTATTACCCCATGTATGAATTAAGATATATAATTTATGCTTATTTGCAAATTCTAATGCACTCTTATAGTTTTCTCCATCCAATGGATAGCGGTGATATGTTGGAAGGAATTTAAAACCAATATATCCAGGAACATTTAATACATTTTCAATGTTTTTCAAAAACTTTTCTTCATAATTTGGGTTTATGCAATAATATCCCATAATTCTGTCAGGATATTTTTTCATAACTTCTTCAAGCTCAGTGTTTGCAGTTCCCGGGTCATGCAAAGCACTGTGAGGAGAACAAAAAATTCTTTCAATGTTTTCTCTGTCCATAACCTCTATCATTTGTTCAGGAGAAGAGAATGGCATATCAGCACCACTGTCAGGTCCCATGTGTGTATGGGCATCAATAATAGGGAAGCTTGTGAGCTTTCCGTTTTGCATAAATTCCAATGCTAATTTAGATTGATTCATCATAGCTTTACCCTCCTCATAAGATTTTCTATATTTTCAGAAGCTATTTTTTCTTTTGCAGACATTGGAATATCAGCACCTACTAATGTTGCAATAGGTCCGCCGTAGTTATCCATAGGGAAATTACTTCCAAATAAAAGTCTCTCAGAGCCAAATAGCTTATAGCAGGTTTCAAAACCACCTAAAACCTGATAATCACTTGTGTCAATATGTACATTTTCATATGCACGAAGCAATGGGAAGAAATATCTGTCAGAACCCCAGAGTCCATAGTTTGTGATGATAACTGTCAACTTTGGATATTCCTTCAAAACTGCAAATATGTGTTCCCAATTATCCATAGGAGAGAGATAAAGAGGAATATTTTTTTTGCATATAACATCCAAAAGCTCGCCCATAGAAACCTTATCTAACATATATCTGTTTCTTTGAGGGAATGCTCTTAAAGCCTTAACATTATTTTCCTTCATGCTTTTGAAGAACATATCAGGAGAATACTCATTCTCTGTTAGTGGAGGCAAAATTGTCCAGGTTTTATGAAGTCTTTTATCGTCAGAGCTTACCTCCTTATTTAAAATCTCATTTCCTCTTGTAGGATGATGAGAGTACATTGCACTATGATAAACATATGCCTCATCAATTCCTGCAAAATCCATTTCTGCTAAAAGGTCTTTTGCATATTCTGCCTGTCTTACTCTTTCTAAAACAGGATAATTTTCATGATTAATAATTACTCTGTTTATTGTGTCCAAGCCAATTGCTGCACTACAATCAATAAATTTCATTTTATTAACTCCTTTCTAAAAATCTGATTGGATTTTCCCTTGTAATCATATTAATATCCTCTGCTGAAAGACCAACATCTTCAAGCATAGGAATTGTGTTAACGAATATATGGTCATAACCCCATCCACCATATGTATGAAGCATGCTCTTCAAGCAAACATCGGTAGATACTAAAATCTGTTTTCCAAATCCTCTCTCAATGAGCTTTTTAATAAAGCGTGAACGTTCAATATCTGTTGCGAAAGAATTAAGCAAAAGATTTCTGTTTCGTCTGTCAACATAGAATTCTTTTCCGTAATCATCAAATTCAATGTATGAACCCTCGTTCAATACACCTAAAATATAGTCTTCATTTAAACGAACATCTGCATGGTCAATACACAATTTTTCGGGATTAGCACCTTTTGAAATTGCATATTTTAAAGCTCTTAATCCCTCGTCATTCCATAAACAAGCATGAATGTGCATTCCAAAGCCTGTTTCTGCTTGTGCTTCGGCTGCAGCCTGCAGGTATTTATACTCTGTTTCTGATGTTGTCATACTGCTTCCTATTTCACCGATAACACCTGCTTTAATATCTGTGCCGTCCATACCAACTGTTAAATCATTAATGATTGTTTTTTTCATTTCTTCGACTGACTGTTCTTTTATCTTACCTGAAACATAGGCATCAATATAGCTTCCGCAGCCGGCAATAATATGTACACCTGTTTTTTGTGATGTTTCTTTTAACAAAAGAGGATCTCGACCGAAATCTGCAGTTGTGACATCAGCAAGCAGATTACAACCTGCATTCTTCATCTTAAGAAGTTCCTTTTCCTGAACATCAAGTCCAGGTAATAGCGCATTATCCAAAACTGCATATGGATTGCGCAATAACTCTCCCAGATTTTCAAGTGCAACTTTGTCGTAGAATATTCCGTTATCCAATGGAGCAACTGCCGACCTTAAATCTGAATATAAATGCTCGTGAGGCAACACCATTTGGACATCTTTTGCCTCTATTTCTCCTAATACTGTTTGTAACATAAAAACTCCCTCCCTATAGTTTTGCAAACAGTAAACACAACATAAGTCTACTTATAATAATTTAATCACATTTTTACAAATTTTTCAATAGGTAAATCGTATTTTTTTATTATTTTTATAAATAAAACTGTAAAAAAGCAGACAAACAAAAAGTTTATCTGCTTTTTTAAGTGCAGTATACTGCGACGTGGAGCTGGTGACAGGAATCGAACCTGCAACCTGAAGTTTACGATACTTCTGCTCTACCTTTGAGCCACACCAGCAAAAAAATAAAGAGAGCGAAAGGCTCTCTTTATTAACTCAACATAGCCTTAGCTATTTCGTTTATCATTTTACCATCTGCTCTGCCTTTTGTTTTAGGCATCACAAAAGCCATGATTTTACCCATATCCTTAATAGAAGATGCACCGGTTTCTTTAATTGCATCAGCAACTATAACCTCAAGCTCTTCTTTTGTCAATTGTTCGGGTAAGTATTTCATCAAAACATCGATTTCTGCCTTTAGTTCGGCAACCAAATCTTCACGGCCACTCTTTTCATAATCGGGCAGGGAATCTTTTCTTTGTTTTAGCTGTTTTGCTATAACCTCCAAAACTCCGTCGTCATCAAGAGTAACTTTTTTATCTTTTTCAATCTGCAGCACACCGGCACGAACCATCTGCACTGTATTCTTGCGGACAATATCCTTGTCCTTCATTGCTGATTTCAAATCATCAGCTAATACATCTTTAAGTGACATTTTTTTCTGTCTCCTTATTTAAACTTTCTCTTACGAGCTGCTTCTGATTTCTTTTTACGCTTTACGCTTGGCTTTTCATAGTGCTCACGCTTCCTGATTTCTGACATAACACCTGATTTAGCACATTGACGCTTAAATCTTCTCAAAGCACTATCCAATGATTCATTATCTTTAACACGAATTTCAGACATTCAATTTCCCTCCCTCCGGGTAGTCGTTTAGCCGGATGTCTGATGAAATTTTTTCATATAGTTTGCATATAGCTACCCAAGTATTATACAATATTTTATACTATAATGTCAATAACTTTATGAAAAAAATTAAATTTTTTTTATCAGCCTGCAGGCCAGCCAAATTGTCTTCCTCCTGTTAGATGGAAGTGCAGATGCATAACTGTTTGACCACCATCTTGTCCACAGTTATTAATAACTCTGTAGCCATCCTCGGAAAAACCGAGTTCTTTTGCTATTTTTGGTATAACCTCAAAAATTTTTGAAACATATTTTGAATTTTCTTCGTTCAAACTATTTGCAGAGTCAATGTGTATTTTTGGGATAATTATAATGTGATGTGGTGCTTGTGGTTCGATGTCGTTGAATGCATAAACAAATTCATCCTCATATACCTTTGTTGAAGGAATTTCTCCTTTTATTATCTTACAAAATAAACAATCATTCATTTTTTTCATCCTTTCAGTTAAACATTTCTGTTGACAAGTATCTTTCTCCTGTGTCAGGAAGAATTGCAACAATTATTTTATCTTTATTTTCAGGGCGTTTTGAAAGCTCTAAAGCAGCATAAACTGCAGCACCTGATGAAATTCCAACAAGAATTCCTTCGCTTTTTGCAATTTGGTTGCCTGTTTTCAAAGCGTCCTCATCACTCACGGTTATTATTTCATCATATATTGATTTATCTAATACCTCTGGCACAAAATTTGCACCAATTCCCTGAATTTTATGAGGGCCTGCAACACCTTTTGAAAGAAGTGGGGAAGAGGTTGGCTCCACTGCGACAACCTTGATGTCAGGATTTTTTAATTTTAAATACTTTCCCGTTCCTGATATTGTTCCACCTGTTCCGATACAAGCAACTAAAATATCAATTTTTCCGTCGGTATCCTCCCATATTTCAGGACCTGTTGTTTTTATATGTGAGAGTGGGTTTGCAGAATTTTGAAACTGTCCCGGTATAAAGCTGTTTTTGATTTCCTTGCTAAGTTCAACGGCTTTTTCAACAGCACCACTCATACCTTTTTTTCCATCTGTTAAAATAATTTCGGCACCATACGCTTTTAATAGATTTCGCCTTTCAATGCTCATTGTGTCAGGCATCGTTAGAATAATTTTATATCCTCTGGATGCACATATTGAAGCAAGACCTATACCTGTGTTTCCACTTGTGGGTTCAATTATAACTGCACCCTCTTTTATAAGCCCCTTTCTCTCTGCATCATTAATCATTTCAAGAGCAGCCCTGTCTTTGATGCTTCCTGCAGGATTAAAGAATTCGAGCTTTGCAAGTATAGTTGATTGTGCATTCATTTTTTTATTGTAATTTGACAATTCCATAAGTGGAGTTTTGCCAATCAATTCGGTGACGCTTTTGTAAACTCTCATTTAGCCAACCTCTTTTAAAATTTGTTTATAATTACACCTGTTTCAGGTTTAGGGAAGATATAGATTGAACGGTCAGGCATAACATCGCCTGATAGTGCAACCTCCCTTATCTGCTCTGCTTTGACAGGATTTAGAATAAATAAGCACGAAACCTCATTATTATTAACTGCAGCAGTTCCTTTTGAGGCTCGTTTGGTGTATTTTATATATTTATCATAGTCTTCCTTTTTAATGTTCAAAATATCCCCTAAGATTAATTCATTAAATACCGTTACATCAAGATTTCCGTATGCTGATGATTTGTCGGGCAATAATTTTTTCATTATTCCTTTGTCAGTAAGAGTCAATCTGTAGAAATAGTTTCCACCACAATAAACACCGAATTTAGTTTCCATTCTTGAGGTGTGAATTAATTTTTTCATAGTTTCAGTTATGTCATCAAATGAGGTATCAACAATTATTTTTTCTATTTTGAAGTTATCCTGCGCACAGGCAATGAAAAAGTCTTCATTAAATTTCTTTTCGTTGGTCAATAGTCTGTGAACAGGGAGCTGAACCATTCTGTTACCATACGCATTTGTACTCCAGGACATAATATAATTACAGCCTGAATTTTCGTTATAGTTTTTGTCGTTTTCCTTACAGTACTTCTTATACTCCAAAGCAGTTGCATATCTGTTATGACCATCTGTTATAAAGAATGTTTTATTCTTTAAAGACTGTGTTATGAAACTTATTGTTTTAGTATCTGTAATTGTCCAGATTTTATGAGTTGTCATTGCTTCAATGACCTTTTCCTGGGTAGTAAACTCCATATCAGGCTCTCTGTCGGAGATTTTCGTTAAAAGTGAGGAAAGATTTTTCTCGGGGTCTATATACATACAGCTTATCATATCAACATTTGCATTTGTTGCTGAAAGAAGATTGTATCTGTCCTGAATAGTTGTGACCGTTGGCAATTCGCAAGTTAAGACTTCATTATCCTGAAGTTCGGAAAGCTCTAACAGAGATACTATTCCATGGTTAACAAACATCGTGTCGTTATAGTTAACTCTTTGTTCATATAGATATAGTGATGGTTTTTTATCCCTTATAAGAATGTCATCCTCTATCCATTTTTTTAGATAGTCTCTTGCTCTTGTGTATATATTATCATCTTCATTATCGGTTTCTTTTGATATACCTTTTGAAATTCTTGTTATATTATGTTCGTTTGAATTAAAATACATATCCCGTTCATCGTCGGATATAGTATCATATAAAGGAGCCATAACCGAGCCGAGATTTTCGATTTTTTCGTGATTATATCTATAGCCGTTAAATGCTTTTATATTTGCCATTATTTTTCCTCCTGATCCTGATATTACATATAAATTTTATAACATTAATTATATATAGTCAAGAATAAATTAAAAAAATTAATCTTATTTTAAATTATTCCTGTTTAAAATTTATCTAAAAATAGCATAATAAAATACAGGAGAATGAATTTGCATTCTTAAAATTTAAAGATGGAGGGTAATTAATGTGAGATATTCGGATTTTACTAAAGGAATTGCAACAGGAATGCTTGTTGGTGCAGCTGCAGGTATGATTTTTGAGCCAATAAGCGAAAAACAAAGAAATAAAATAAAGAGAAAAACAAAAGGGGTATTCAGAAGCATAGGAAGTGTTATTGATACTGCATTTGATATGATGAGATGAAAAAATATCGCAGAGAGGAAACTCTGCGATATTTTTATACTTTTAACTTTTTGAAAAATGACATTTTTTGATATCTGATTTTTTCAATTTTCTCGTTTTTTAAAACAAGCTCGGCATTTTTCATAAGTTGATCATATCTTTCGATGCCATAGCTTTTTATAATTCTATTTTTTGCATCTTCCATTCTTGATGGTCTTTTTGACGTATTATGCATATCGCTGCCAAGCAGTTGAACACTTCCTGTAGTAAAAAGGTCGGGTATAAATTTTTTATAAAATGGAGAAAGGAAAGAGTCTGCATTTACCTGATAGATTAAATCAAGTGAATATAAATTATAAAATTCTTTTCTTCTTCCCATATATCGTTCAATATGAGCCATAATTGGGTTAATGCCCTGAATAATCAGTTCATACAGATAATGAAAGCAATCCTCAGTCCATTTTTTGTAAGGCATTTCAATTAATATGTAATTGGTATCTGAAATACACAAACGACGCATTTTCTCAAAATGTGTGACTCCCTTTGTTATTTGAACCTCACAACCCAAAATAATTTCGGGGAAATCCCTCGAATCCTGAGAAATTGCATCCATAAGCTCATGATAACTATCCTCGCGCCTTTTTAAGAAGATATCAATATCGTCTTCGTTTAAAATGAGGCAATGGGGAGTTGCCACAACAGTACGAACCCCTTGACGGTAACTGTCTGCGAGCATATCAAGACTGATTTTAACATTTCGTGCTCCATCATCCATATGTGGAAGAATGTGTGAATGAAAGTCTATCATATCTTTATACCTTCCATAATAAATATTAAAGAGCCTTGATGTAGTGCTTTACCAATTCCTCCAAAAGCTCATCTCTTTCAACTTTAACAATCTTTGAACGGGCTGAGTTATAGCTTGTGATATATGTTGGGTCTCCTGAAATGATATATCCAACTATCTGACTTATAGGGTCATAGCCCTTAACAGTCAACGCACTGTAAACATCACTCATTATTTCACGAACTTCATCAGCCTTGTCATGTTCAAGGTTAATTTTCATCGTTTCGTTCAATTCCATTCAAATCATCTCCTTTTTCCCAAGGAAGACTATCATCCTCTTCCTTTAAATATTCGAATATTTTAAAAACTCCTTCGCCTGTAACAGAATCAACCTTAAAGATTTCCTCACAACCTGCAAGCTTGAGCCAATTTTCGGCCTGAGCGATATTTGCGCCCTCATCATTTATTTTTGTTATTATTCCGATAACAGGTCGGTTTGCCATAGGTGTTATACAAGGCGGAAAGAGTGAATATGGCTCGGTTGCACTGATTAAAAGCCCCACAACTCTTGCTTCATAGGTATACATAGCAAGTGCAGCACCAAGATTTTTGGTTTGGAGGTACTCTCCCGGAGTATCAATTATAACATCATAATGGTTTGTGTATTGAGTTTTATGATATTGTATTTTCTCTCCCTTTAAGGCTTGTGTCAGGGTGGTTTTTCCACTCTCGCTTCTGCCGATAAGTATAATTTTTTTCATTATGTTCTTGTGACCTCACAAACAGAAAAGCCAAGAGTATCACGGATATATGCAACAACAGCTTCAATTGCAGCCTGTGTGTCAGAAACCATTCCTGTAACAATCAATGTTCCGCTGAATCTGTCAACAAATCCTAATTCAACATTTGATGTTTTTAAGGCAATGTCTGCAGCGATTACAGCAGTTTCTGCAGGGCTGACAGTTAAAATTCCGATTGCAGATTTGTTATAATCAATATCAGGATTTAAGCCAAGCTTCTGATAAACGATTTTATCTGGAGCTGCAATGATATGTGCCAAGGTAATTTGTTTTCCCGGAACAAGCTCTTGGATTATTCGCAATTTATCAGTTTCACCTGTTATAATATCATTTATGTTCATTTTTCTCACCTTTTAATTTTTTGAAAACTATTCTATTATAAATTATATCACTACTTTTTTCAAAAATCAAGTGTTTTTATAATTATTATAAAGAGATGTTAAAAATTAATTTAACATCTCCCATACCTTTTTGTAAGAGAATAGATTTCCTTTTTCAACTCTTCCGATAATGCATCTTTTAAAAGCCTCCATCTCCAGTTTTCACCAAGTGTTGAGGGGGTATTAATTCTTGCTTCGTCGCCATATCTTAAATAATCCTGAATTGGAATAATGCAGATTTTAGCATTACTCATCATTAAAAGAGATATCAGGGGAATATTTAGTTCCTCTGTTGGAGTATATCTGTCGCAGATATAATTTCTGACAAGCCGTTGCTCTTCTTTAGAAATTGTTTCAAACCAGGAGCTTAATGTCTGATTATCGTGAGTACCTGTATATGCAACGCAATTATCAGGATAATTATGGGGAAGATAATCGTTCTGACATCCCGTATCCCTTGCATCAAAGGCAAACTCCAATACCTTTATTCCTGCATAACCGGTATCTCTTAACAGTTTTTTGACCGAGTCTGTAATAAAACCTAAGTCTTCTGCAATAACCTCTTTTTTTCCGAGTGCATTTTCCATTGCCTTAAAAAGTTCAATTCCCGGACCTTTTTTCCATTCACCAATGGTTGCGTCTTTATTTCCAAACGGAATTGAATAATACGCTTCAAAGCCACGGAAATGGTCTATCCTGACAACATCATATAAATCAAAACAATGCTCTAATCTTTTTGTCCACCAATTATAGTTTGTTTTTTTGTGTTTTCCCCAGTCATAAAGAGGGTTTCCCCATAACTGACCTGTGGGAGAAAAGGAATCGGGCGGACATCCTGCAACCGCAATCGGAACATTCTTGTCATCTAATTGAAAAAGTGATGGATTTGCCCATACATCGGCGCTGTCCATTGATGCATAAATCGGAATATCTCCTATTATTTTGATACCTTTTTTATTCGCATAGTTTTTTAAATTTTCCCATTGGGTGTAAAATTTATATTGAACATAGCACCAGAATTCAATTTCATCCTTTAATAAAAACTTATATTTTGAAATGGCGTCAGGCTCTCTCATTTTTATGTCCCTATCCCATTTATGCCATTCCAGACCGTTATAATGGTCCTTAATTGCCATAAACAATGAATAGTCATCAAGCCAATCGGATGATTTTTTTAAAAAGGATTTGTATGAAAGAGAATTTTGTCCTTTAAAATTTTTATAAGCTACTTTTAATAATGAATATCTGCTATTATAGATTTTTTCATAATCAATATATGACGGATTATCACCAAAGTCAGTTAAATCACATTCATTTTTTAAGAGCTCTCCGTCTTCAATCAGTACTTCAGGGCTTATGAAATAAGGATTTCCTGCAAAAGCCGAGGGGGATTGATAGGGAGAGTCGCCATAGCTTGTGGGCCCCATAGGCAAAACCTGCCAATAGCTTTGACCTGCATCCGCCAACCAATCAACAAAATTATATGCACTTTTTGAAAAATCACCAATTCCATACTTTGATGGCAATGAAGTTATGGGAAGCAATATTCCTGACCTTCTCATTTACAACTCTCCTTTAAATTTCTATAATAACCCCATTATGGTCTGAAA
>JAFXBO010000049.1 GCA_017521775.1 Clostridia bacterium
GTACAGGTGGTGGAATTAAAGTTTCGAGAATTGCTATTTTTATAAAAAGTATATTCAAAGAGATTAAGATAGCAGCCCGTCCAAGAACTACCCACAAGGTAAAATTTAATGGAAAAGCTGTTAAACATGAGGTTATAAGGGTAGTTAATGTATATATGGCAGCGTATATTCTGATATTCTTTTTATCAGTACTGATTATCTCAATTGATAATTTTGATTTTACCACTAATTTCACATCAGTTCTCGCAACTATGAATAACATCGGACCTGGGTTATCTGAGGTTGGACCTGTAAAGAATTTTTCCATTTATTCATCATTATCTAAAATTGTTTTAACACTTAATATGTTGATTGGAAGATTGGAAATATTCCCATTTTTAATTCTTGTTTCACCTCAGGCTTGGAAAAAATAAAAAAACCGCTGATTTCAGCGGTTTTTATTTTTACACTCTGTATAACAAGTCTTCATATGTAGGGAAAGGCCAGAAATCTTTGGAAACGATAGTTTCTAGTTTATCCGCAACCAACCTTAATTCACCCATCTTTGGTATTATAATATCCTGATAATATTTTGCTGTTTCAAGAATTTCACAATCAGATTTGATGTTATCCTTTAAACAATCCAACTCATCAATTTTCTCTATAAGCTCTTCAGTTAATTCTGACATTTTAGAAACTGAAGCTTTTTCATTTGGAACTGAGATGCCGATTGATTCTTTTGCTATAATTCCATTAGCAAGAGAGTTTACATACTTAATGCATGCAGGCAAGATTTCCTGCCTTGCCATTTCAAGCATTGTCAGCATTTCTATATTTATTTTTTTGATATATTCTTCCAATAAAATTTCGTATCTTGATTCTATTTCTATTTTTGATAGAACATTCATAGAAGAATAAGCATCTATGTTTTCTTCATATAAAAGAGCAGGAATGGCATCAATAGTTGATTTTAGGTTTGGTAAACCTCTTTTTTCTGCCTCCTTAACCCAATCATCTGAATATCCATTTCCGTTAAATATTACTTTGTCATGCTTTTTGAATATATCAACAATTATATCAAGAACTTCTTCGCCATTATCCAATCTGTCCGCAATTTTTGATAGTGTTGCAGCAAAAGCAGTGTTTAATGCAGAATTAATACCTGCAATAGATTGAGATGACCCGGGCATTCTGAACTCAAACCTGTTACCTGTAAATGCAAGAGGTGAAGTTCTGTTTCTGTCAGTTGAATCCTTCTTGATAAGTGGAAGTGCATCAACACCTGCATATAATTTGCTACGAGCATCATCAACTGATGTTTTTCCGTTCTTAACTGCTTCAACAACATCTTCAAGTTGTTTTCCCAAGAATATAGAAATGATAGCAGGTGGGGCTTCATTTGCGCCTAATCTGTGGTCATTTCCTGCAGTTGCAACAGAAACTCTTAAAAGAGTTGCGTAATCATCAACTGCTTTTATAACTGCTGCCAAAAACAGTAGAAATTGCTTGTTTTCAATTGGTTTTTTTCCTGGTTTAAACAAGTTTTCGCCGGTATTTGTTCCGATAGACCAGTTATTATGTTTACCTGATCCGTTGACACCTGCATATGGTTTTTCATGTAATAAACAAACCAAACCATGTTTTTTAGCAACCTTTTTCATAACCTCCATTGTTAACTGGTTATGGTCGCAAGCAATATTTGTTGTTGAGAAGATAGGAGCAAGCTCGTGTTGAGCAGGTGCAGCTTCATTGTGCTTTGTTTTTGCAAGAACACCTAATTTCCATAATTCCTCATCAAGGTCCTTCATATAATCTGCAATTCTCTCTTTTATCTGGCCAAAATAGTGGTCATCCATTTCCTGTCCCTTTGCAGGAGGGGCACCAAACAAAGTTCTTCCTGTTAACATCAGGTCTTTTCTTTGGTTATATAACTTTTCATCAACAATAAAATATTCTTGTTCAGGACCAACATACGAAATTACATGAGTTGCATCAGAATTAAAGTGCTTTAAAACTCTTAATGTTTGTTTATTTATTGCTTCCATAGAACGGAGTAGAGGAGTCTTTTTATCAAGAGCCTCTCCTGTATATGAATAGAAAGCTGTCGGAATACATAGCGAATTATTCTTTACAAAAGCATATGAAGTTGGGTCCCAGGCAGTATAACCACGAGCCTCAAAGGTTGAACGCAAACCACCTGATGGAAAACTTGATGCATCAGGTTCACCCCTTATAAGCTCTTTTCCAGAAAATTCTAATATAATATTTCCGTCATCGGTAGGTGTGATAAAGGAATCGTGTTTTTCAGCAGTTACTCCTGTCATAGGTTGAAACCAATGAGTATAGTGTGTTGCACCTTTTTCAATAGCCCAATCTTTCATTGCTGTTGCCAAAATGTCAGCAACACCTGAGTCAAGTGCAGTACCATCCTTTATAGTTGTTTCAACAGACATGAAAATTTCTTTTGGCAGGCGTTCTTTCATAACAGAAAGACTAAAAACATTCTCGCCAAAATAATCTGTAATGGCCATTTCCAATACCCCCTAAACATTTTATGAATAAAGCGACGCTATAAATAAAACGCCACTATTTTATCAATCATTATCTATTAAATATTATAACATTTTCTGTTTTTTGTCAACAAGAAAGGAAAATTATTTATCTATTTTTGGTAAATCGTCCAAATATTCAGTTAAATGTTTTGAAACTGTGTCTGGATTTGTATTTTTTCCTGTAATTCTGAATATCTGACCAATAAGATATTTAAATGCTTTCTCATTTCCTTCTGTGTATTCTTTTACTGCATTTCCATTTGCCTTGATGACCTCAGCAACTGCATTTTTAATAATCTCCTGGTTGTCATTCATAAGCAGATTGTTTTTCTTTGCAATATTTAACGGAGAAAGTGTGCTTTCAAACATTAGTTCAACTATTTTAGATAATGCCTGCTTTGTAATTTTATTTTCGTCATAGAGTCTTGCAAGCTGTGCTGTATGTTCTGGTAAAATATTGATTTCTTCAAAGTCCAACTGCAATTTGTTAAGATTTCTGTTTATTTCTATTAGTATAATGTTTTTAATGGTTTTATATGATTTATATATATTAACAACTTTGTCGAAATAGTCTGAAATTATTTTATTTTCGATGAGCATGTTTGCCTCGACATCGGATAGATTATAATTTTTAGTATATTTTATAAATCTTTCAAATGGCATTTGTGGTATTTCGTTATGTATTTTATTAATTTCATCATCTGAAATATGTAAATCAGGGAGGTCGGGTTCAGGAATATATCGATAATCAGAGGCGCTTTCTTTTTTTCTCATTGGATATGTTTTTCTTGTTTTTTCATCAAAATTTCTTGTTTCTGATTCCACTGTCCTGCCATTTGAAATTAAGTCTGTCTGACGAAGGATTTCGTAGTCAATAGCTTGTTTTATCGATTTAATAGAATTGAGATTTTTTATTTCAGCTCTTGTGCCCAAAATTGCCGAATTTTCGGGCATAACAGATATATTGACATCAACTCTTAATGAACCTTGTTCAAGCTTTGAGTTACATATTTCAGCATATTTTAGTCTTAATGCAACTTCGTGAACGAAATCAGCCACATCATTTGCAGAATGAAAATCAGGAGCTGTTACAATTTCTATAAGTGGTACACCACATCTGTTGTGGTCGACAAACAATTCATTGTTATGCCTGGTTATTTTGCCCGCGTCTTCTTCTAAGTGTATTCTTTCAATATGTATGTCTTTGTTATTTACATTAACAACACCATTTTCGCAAATAGGATGGTAAAACTGAGTTATTTGATATCCTTTAGGCAGATCTGGGGATATATAGTTCTTTCTATCAAAAGAAGACTTATTATTTATTTTACAATTAAGAACTAATCCTGCTTTTATACCAAGCTCAACAGCCTGCATATTAATCGAAGGAAGA
>JAFXBO010000050.1 GCA_017521775.1 Clostridia bacterium
TTATCAGCATTTATGTTATAGCTTTGTCCTTCCTCGTCAACACCAATCGGTGCAACAACAGGGATATATGCATCCTTACTTATATACTCAAGAATATGCTTATCAACACTTATAATCTCACCGACAAAGCCCAAATCAACCTTTTTGCCATCAACCTCAGTGAATTTCTTTTCGCATTTTATAAACCCACCATCAATTCCACAAAATCCTATAGCCTTTCCACCCTTGTAATTTAAGAGTGAAACAATCTCCTTGTTTGTTTTACCGACTAAAACCTCCTGTGCAATTCGCATTGTGTCAGCATCTGTCACTCTAAGTCCGTTAATAAATTCGCTTTTTATGTTATTGTCATTTAATGCCTTTGAAATATCAGGTCCACCACCATGAACAACAATCGGATTAAGACCAATGAATTTTAAAAGTATTATATCCTCAATAACCGAACTCTTTAGTTCATCGTTAATCATAGCGTTTCCACCATACTTGATTACGACAGTCTTTCCTGCAAATTTTTGTATGAATGGTAACGCTTCAATAAGTATACCTGCTTTTTTTATTAGTTCTTCCATATCTTTTCCCCTTTTTACAGATAAAATCCTGCATTTTTAAGCCCTGTTGTTTCGTCCAAGCCAAATAATATATTCATATTCTGAACTGCCTGACCTGCTGCTCCCTTAAACAGATTATCAATTGTTGAAACAACAACAGCACGGTTTAGTCTCTCATCAACAACAACGCCAATATCTACAAAGTTTGAGCCTGCAACAAATTTTGTTTCAGGTAAATCTCCCTTGTCCTTAACTCTTACAAAATACTCATTCTTATAATATTCTTTATATAAATTAACAATTTCCTCTGTTGTGTGCTTTTCTTTAAGATTAATATAAATTGTCGAGAAAATTCCTCTTTTTTGTGGAATTAAATGCGGTGTGAAAGAAATCATAATTTCTTCACCTGCAAGCTTTGATAATTCCTGTTCAATTTCAGAGGTATGTCTGTGAGTTGCAATCTTATATGCCTTTGTGTTTTCAGTACATTCGCAAAAACTATAAGCAAGATTTGTACTTCTTCCTGCACCTGTCACTCCTGATTTTGCATCAACAATTATGTTTTTAGACTCTGCCAAACCACTTGCTAAAAGTGGTGCTGCACCAAGTATTGAACAGGTCGTATAGCATCCAGGGTTTCCAATTAGTCTTGCGTTCTTAATTTTATCTCTGTGTAATTCACATAAACCATAGACAGACTCCTCTAAAAGCTCAGGTGATGAATGTTCCTCTCCATACCATTTTTCATAAACAGATATATCATCATATCTGAAGTCTCCGCTTAAATCTATAACCTTTAAACCTTTTTCAATTAATTGAGGAATGACGGTTTTTGATGCTCCGTGTGGCAAAGCAGTGAATGCGACATCACATTTTGCAACCTCATCTAAATCCAATTCCTTACATTCCTTATCAAGTATATGCACAAAGTTTTTATAAACTTCTGATATTTTTTGTCCGTCAAATGAATGTGAACCCAAAAATTCAATGCTCACATCAGGGTGATTTGATAAAATTCTTACTAACTCTATTCCTGCATAGCCCGTAGCTCCCAATACTGCAACTTTAATCATAATATTACCCTTTCTTATTCGTATTCTTTAATCAACAATGCTCTTATGTAGCCCTTCGACTTATCAGTTGAATCAATATAAAAGCCTCTTCCGTAATAAAATCTGATGAGTGAAGAGATTTTTGCAGCAGTATGCAATGATATTCTCTTAATACCATTTTTCTTCATAATTCTGTCAACCAAGTTCATTATAGACTTTCCAATACCATTATTTTGTGATGTAACTTTAACACCAAATCGACTAAAATATGCTGTTTTATCATCAAACACCTCTACCCTTACGCTTCCAACAGGAACTCCATCAGATAAAGCAATTAAAACAATTTTTGTGTCTATATCTCTTTTAACATCTTCATAGGTTTCTGTTAAAGCTGCAGTTGTTTCAATTCCCGCAAGCTCTGCATATTTTATAAAAGCCTCTTTTGTTATGCTCATGATGTCATCAATATCATCATATGTTGCCATTCTTACCTCAAAAACTGATTGATAATCCATCATTTATCTGTCCTCCTGCATAAGTGTTGCCATAATTGCTTTTTGTGCATGAAGTCTGTTTTCAGCTTCGTCAAAAATCACGCTGTTTGCTCCATCAATTACATCTTCCGTAACCTCATAGCCTCTGTATGCAGGTAAACAATGCATAAATAGTGCATCACTTTTTGCATTTTTAAATAGTTCCTTATTAATCTGATATGGCATAAATATTTTAATTCTTTCTGCTTTTTCTGCCTCTTGTCCCATACTAACCCAAGTATCAGTATAAACAATGTCTGCATCTTTAATTGCTTCAACAGGGTCCTGGGTAATAATTAAATCTGCACCACTCTTTTTAAAATCTTCCTTTGCATTATCTATTACATCCTGATTTGGCATATAACCTTGGGGAGATGCAATTGCACAGTCAATTCCCATTTTTCCGCAACCATACATAATTGAATGTGCCATATTATTGCCATCACCGATATATGTAAATTTAAGATTTTCCAATGTGCCTTTTTTCTCATAGACTGTCTGCAAGTCTGCTAAAACCTGACATGGATGCAATAGGTCTGTTAATGCATTAATTACTGGAATATCTGCGTGTTTTGCAAGCTCTATAACATCATCATGAGAATAAGTTCTTATCATGATACCATCTAAATATCTCTCCAACACTTTAGCAGTATCATAAATTGTTTCTCCTCTGCCAAGCTGGATATCGTTTGCAGATAAGAACAAAGGATATCCACCCAATTGTGTCATTCCAACTTCAAATGACACTCTTGTTCTTGTTGATGACTTTGAAAAAATCATTCCCAAAGTCTTATCTTTTAAGATTTTATGTTGAATTCCTTTTTTTAAATCTGTTTTAAGCTCAATAGAAAGCTTTATTAAATTTTCAATTTCCTCTTTAGTCAAATCGTGTAAACTAATAAAATCTTTCATTTTATATTTCCTCCAAAGTGGTTTTTAAAGCACTTATAAATGCATCAATATCTTCTTTTGTTATAATTAACGGTGGTGCAAGTCTTAGTGTGTTTTTACAAAGACTTGTTAAATATTTTTTCTCAAACAAAGCGTTAAACACAGTTTTTGCAATGCTTTCCTCAAGCTCTACACCAATTAAAAGTCCTGCATATCTTAAATCAACAATTTTATCCTTATATATATTCTTTAATTCTGAAAGCTTATCAACAAAATAGCTACTCATTTTTTTGACATTTTCCAAAATGTTATCTTCTTTATAAATTTTAAAAACTGCAAGTCCTGCTGCAGTTGAGAAAGGATTTCCTCCAAATGTTGTTCCGTGGTCACCCGGTTCAAATGCACCTGCCACAAAATCCTTTGCCCCGATTGCTCCAATCGGAACTCCTCCTCCCAATGCCTTTGCACAGGTGAATATATCAGGCTCGACTCCATAATACTGATGCGCAAAATATTCTCCGCATCTTCCCATACCTGTCTGAACCTCATCAAATATTAAGATAATTTCCTTTTCATCACAAAGTTTTCTCAAATCCCTTACATAATCCTTGTCCATTGGGTAAACCCCTGCTTCTCCCTGAACAAGCTCAATCATAATTGCAGCAGTTTTATCTGTTATTGCCTCTTTAATTGCATCAATATTATTAGGCTCAACCTGTCTTATCCCTGGAGTTAAAGGTCTATATGGTTTTTGATACTTTTCCTGACCTGTTAGGGCAACTGTTGCAAGTGTTCTTCCATGAAAGGATTTATCAAGGGATATAATCTCATATTTTTCTTTGTTCTGTTTATAGAAATAAATCTTTGCTAATTTAACTGCTCCTTCATTTGCTTCTGCTCCGGTTGATGCAAAAAACGCCTTGTCTGCACACGAGTTTTCGCACAACTCCTTTGCTAAAAGAGCTTGATTTTCTATGTAATAAAGGCTTGATGTATGAATTAATTTATCAAGCTGTTCTTTCAATGCATTAATAAATTTTGGATTAGAATGTCCGAGAGAATTAACTGCAATTCCACCCAAAAAATCGTTATATTCTTCTCCATCGGTTGAATACAACTTCATTCCTTCACCTTTTTCGAATGCAACCGGCAATCTTTCTCCAAATGTATTCATATAATATTGTTTATCAATATTTTTTATTTGTTGTAAATCCAAATTAATAACCCCCGAATATAGTATTTTATAATTATACATCTAATTGTATAAAAATTCAACTGTTTTCCTGTTTGTTTTCATATTTTTGTGTATTTTATCAAAATTAGTTTAGTTGTTACAAAAAATATATGTAGATTGCATAAAGTTATTTAAAAATCTTCATATTTCTTATCAAAACACCCTTACCTCTCCACGAATATGCCCTATCACCAAAAAGATTTTTAAACTGTGAATTTGTCATATTCTCATTAATATCTGTAAAGGAATTATCTCTTTTCATAAATTCATGAATATTTGTATGTTTTTGTGAATAATTATACGGACACACATTTTGGCAACCATCACAACCCCATATGTATCCACTCTTTTTTATAATATTTTCCTCTTCTTTTGTAAGTTCCCCTTTTTTCTGTGTCAAAAAAGAGGCGCATTTGTTTTCATTAAATTCAAAGTTTTCACCTATTGCACCACCAGGGCAAGCCTCGATACACTTTTTACATTGCATACAGATATCATTATCAATCGGACTATCCTCTTTGAGCTCACAATCGGTCACAATTCCTACTATAAAAACCTTGCTCCCGAATTCCTTATTTATAAGCATACCGTTCATACCAAAAAAACCGAGTCCCGCAAGATATGCAAGATGTCTTTCCGAAAACGGCGAATTATCCACAAAGCTTTCTGCCTGATATCCATTATTTTTAAACAGTTCTAAAACAGGCATCAGCCTGTTTTTTATTACAATATGATAGTCCTCTCCAAGAGCATATTCTGAAATCACTCCATTTTCTCCAGAGTGATAGTTAAAAAGACAAACAATAATACTCTTTGCAAAAGGATAGGTAAAAAAAGGATTTACTCTTCTTTCTGCTACCCTCTCGCAAAGACTAACCTCGCCCCTATTTGAAATTATCGGCAAAAATTCTTCAAAAATCCTTGCTCTGACCACTCCAAAATCGCATACACCGGCAATTTTTAGTGCATCGCTTATTTTTCTTTTCATAACAAATTGTCAATAATATCACAGAAATCGTCCTTTGAACGAGCACCGACAATCTTTTCAACAATCTTACCATTTTTGAAAATCATAATTGTAGGAATTGAAACAATTGCATATTCAGCAGCTAATTCTCCCTGCTCATCAACATTTATCTTCCCTACATTCAATTTTCCCTCATATTCCTCTGCAAGCTCATCAATAATAGGAGAAACCATCTTGCATGGTCCACACCAGCTTGCCCAGAAGTCTACCAAATATGGCAGTTCTGATTTAATAACCTCTTTTTCAAAATTTTCCTTTGTTAATACAACCATTTTTATCATCCTTTCTATTCATAATCAGGGAATGAACTATATATTTCACTTATTCCTTCAGTTGCAACCTCATCAGTTGTGTATGAAATTGTTTCTATGAAATTCCCGTCAACAAAACGATACTCTCTCACTTCGTTATAAGTCTTTCCGAGAATATGTAAACTTATTACATATTCATCAGAGCCTTCCTTATATTCCTTGTAAACATCAATATATGCTCGTCCATTTATTCGTTGGTCGTACAAAACATAGCATCCTTTTTCTGTTGCAACATCTAATGCCCATTCCTGAGAATCATCCCACATCATTTCTCCGTTTTTGTCCCTTTGTGCAGTGGTACGCAAGCTTACACAGGCATCTTTTGTTTCCCCGCCAAGCTTTTCAAGGTAACACTGTCCCATAAGTTCAAATTCATCATAATTCAAATATACTCTGCTAATTCCAATTGTTTCTCCAAGCTTGTTCTGAACATTATCCATAATATCATCCGGATTCACGGTAACAGGCTTTGATTCACCACAAGCTGTCAGCATAAGCACTGCCATAATAATTAATAATATTTTTTTCATCTTAATCAATTCCTTTCAAATCAATATACTTTTGTTCTGTAACCGTTATATTAGCACGACCATATGTGAGCTCGGTTATTTCCTTAATTAAATCTTTAGTTTCATCAATCGTCGTATATATGTAATATGTCACATCATCACCATACACAATGTCATCGGTCATTAAATTTTTGGTCCCTATCATATGTTGAATTTTACCTGACATAGTGTAGTCAATCTTAACGCAAATCACATTACAAAGAGCTCTTGTTATTATATCTGCTTCATATAGCCCCTGTTTAGCAGATGAACCATATGCATGAACAAGTCCCCCAGTTCCTAAAAGTGTTCCTCCAAAATATCTTGTAACAACAACGCACACATCAACCAAACCTTCTTTTCTGATGGTGTCTAAAACAGGCATACCGGCAGTTCCACCCGGTTCTCCGTCATCAGAGTACCTGAAAATATTGTTTTCGTCGATTATATATGCATAAACATTGTGTGTTGCATCAGGATATTTTGATTTTATTTCCTTCAAAAATTCAAGAGCCTCTTCCTCACTGTCTGCAGGAGAAACACTTGCAATAAATTTTGATTTCTTCTCAACTAAAAGAGTGCTTGCACGATGTTTAACTGTTTTGTATTTTGCTTTTTGAGATATCTTAATCACCACCAGTTATATTATATAATTTCTGAGTTTATTATAGGTTATGCTGTCTGCCAGAAGTACCAAAACTGTTCCCTCTTGGGTATATTCTTCCGACAAAACTTTTTGTGTATTATGAAGTTCACTAACCAATGAGCCTTCAGAATATGGAACTAAAATTTTCATTTTCTGTTTCTTCCCCGGAGCTGTGTCTCCGATTACTCTCATCAGTTCATCGAGTCCCTCTTTTTTCTTTGCTGATATAAACACATCAGATACAGAGCTTTTTATAATTTCATCTTCTCTTTTATCGCATTTATTATAAACTGTTATTTTGGGTTTGTTATCTGCACCGATATCTGCCAAAACCTCATCAACCACTATAATCTGATTTTCGTATTCAGGATTTGAGATATCCACAACATGCAACAATACATCTGCAACAACTGCTTCCTCAAGTGTTGATTTAAAAGCTTCAACCAGATGATGAGGAAGTTTTCTTATAAATCCAACCGTATCAACCAATAAAATTTTTCTGCCATCCTCAAGTTCTAATGCTCTTGAGGTTGGGTCTAATGTTGCAAACAGCTTATCCTCTGCAAAGACATTTGCATCTGTCAACGCATTTAAAAGAGTTGATTTGCCTGCATTTGTATATCCAACCAAAGCAACACTTATAACTCCATCTTTTTTTCGTCTTGAACGCAAAAGCTCTCTATGCTTTCCCAACTCCGAAAGTTCTTCTGTCAATGCTTGTATTCTTCTGTGAATATGTCTTCTGTCAGTTTCAAGCTTTGTTTCTCCGGGACCTCTTGTTCCAATTCCTCCGCCCGTTCTGCTCATCACAACTCCAAGACCTCTTAGTCTCGGAAGTCTGTATTTTAGCTGTGCCAGTTCAACCTGAATTTTTCCCTCTCCACTTTTTGCTCTCATAGCAAAAATATCTAAGATAAGCATAGAACGGTCAAGTACCTTTACCCCTAACAGTTCTGATATATTTCTTAATTGAATAGGAGACAGCTCATCGTCAAATACGACACAATCAATTGAAAGCTCATCTATCGACATCCTGATCTCTTCAAGCTTTCCTTCTCCCATATATGTTCCTGATTCCAATTCGCTCTTGTTTTGTATGACTTGGGCCACAACCTCTCCGCCTGCTGTTTTAACCAACTCATACAGTTCCTTAATTGATTCTTCGGTTGTGTCCTCTATTATATTTTTTAATCCGAGATGCACCCCTGCCAACAAAACACGCTCTTTTTTTATCTCATTAGATTTAATTTCCATAATAATTTATCCTTATATATAGATATTCACTATAATTATAACAAAAAAATTTGACTTAGTATACCCTATTTTAAAAAAA
>JAFXBO010000051.1 GCA_017521775.1 Clostridia bacterium
CTTTCTTAATTCCTGCCTTATCTGCTGCTGAGCCCTTGCTCACACCGTCAACAAAAACTCCCTCAGGCATACCATATGCCTTTGCAACCTCTGAGGATATATCCTTTAGAGTAACTCCCAAAAATCCTTGCTTATCCTCATCAACAACATCCCTTGTTTCTCTTACCATAAGCTCTCCGATAATCTCCTCAACATCTGTTATCGGAATTGCATATCCCATTCCCTCAACACCACTTGCCGCAATCTTGACAGAATTTATACCAATAACTTCACCATTCATATTTAATAATGCTCCGCCACTGTTCCCAGGGTTTATGGCAGCATCTGTCTGAATGAATGTGTTAGAAACAACCGAGCCTTGAGAAACCTGAGATTCTAAACTAACCACTCTGTTTGTTGCACTGATAATTCCCTCAGTAACAGATTGTCCATAGCCAAGAGAGTTTCCTATTGCAATAACTCTTTCCCCTGCTCTTATTTTTGATGAGTCGCCAATTGTTGCTACCCTTATTTTTGAAAGATGGTCAGATGAAATATCATCTAACTTGACAGATATAACTGCCAAATCCTTATCTGCGTCATATCCCTTTACCTTTGCCTTTAAGACATCCTCTTTTTCAAGCATCTCTTTATATTCATTTGCATCAGTAGGAATTTCCACATCTGATGTCATAACACTCAAATCATCGCTGTTTGCAACAACATGGTAGTTTGTGACAATCATCAATTCACTGTCGTTTTTGCCTATAATTATACCAGAGCCACTTCCAAGGTTTTCTTTCTCATAAACTCCGAAAAAGGTCATAACCTCTGTAACACTCTTACTTGAAATTGACACAATTGATGGCATACACGCCTCAACCATATCTGCAATATCAGATTTAACTACATCGCCATCACCCTTTGTTATATAGGACTGGGTTGTTGATAATTTAAAGCTTGCATTGGCAAATTTTGTCAAGATTGAATTTGAAAGAGCGAACATTGAGCCTGAAACTGCTCCAAAAATTAACGCACCTGCAACTATGAATGCAATTTTTCTTTTAGTCTCTCTTGATTTTTTTCTCTTATCCTCATCAATAACAGGTTCATAGAAAGTCTCTTCATCCACCTTTTCTGAAACCTCAACAACCTCAACTATTTCGTCATTATTAATCTCTTCGTTAACTATTTCTTCGTTCATATTTTCATCAAATCTTTCTTCTGACATTGAAAACACCCCTTTTCAATTTTATACCTACATATTACAATATCAATGTGAATATATAAAACACAAACTGTAACATTTTTGTGAATTATTTTTCCCTGTTTATCAAAGCCTTAATCAAATTCTCCAAAAATATATTTTCGCAAGATAAAGTTTTTAATGTGTTTATTGCTCCCTCTGACATTTCCAATACATCCTTTTTCGCCTGTTCTAAACCCTTTATTGATACATATGTTGACTTTTCGTTCTTGTCATCACTTCCCACAGGCTTACCAATCACTTCAGTTGAGCTTGTCACATCCAAAATATCATCCTGAATCTGAAATGCATATCCGATATCTGCTGCAACCTGCTCAATTTTTTCACATTCTTCGTCTGTTGCTCCTGCCAGCACTGCACCAATCATCATTGCTGCTTCAATTAATGCTCCACATTTTAGTCTGTGAATAAACTCGACAACATCAATTCCTGCTTTTTTGCCCTCATATTCTATATCTGCAATCTGGCCACCTATCATTCCGTAGATACCTGCTTTTTTTGCCAATATACTGATTGCTTTTGCAGCTCTTTCATCAGGTGCGCTAACCAAAGCATCAGTTGCAATTTCAAAGGCATAATTAAGGAGTGCGTCCCCTGCGAGTATTCCCATTGTTTCTCCGAATACTGCATGTGTTGTCTTTTTTCCCCGTCTGTATTCATCATTATCTAACGCAGGCAAATCGTCGTGAACAAGTGAATATGTGTGTATCATTTCAAGTGCTGTCATAAATGGCTTTATTATTTCCCCATTACCACCAAAAAGCTTATAGGTTTCCTGCATAAGCATAGGTCTTAAGCGCTTTCCACCTGCTAAAACACTATAGTTCATAGCCTCTATTACAGTTTTTTGCAAACCCTCCTCTTTTGGAAGATAGCTTTTTATAATTTCCTCAATTTCTTCAATTTTCTTATTTAATTCTACATCAAAATTCATATGTCTTTCTCCATCTTATTTATTTCCTCTGCATATCTCACAGCTTCCATTGCATCCTTTGCATATTTATCTGCACCGATTGCATCTGCATACTCTTTAGTTAACACTGCTCCCCCAACTATGACCTTACACCACGGTGCTTCCTTTCTCAAAAGCTTTATTGTTTCCTCCATAGCAGGGACAGTTGTTGTCATTAATGCACTAAGTCCCACTATTGGCGCATGATTATTTTTTACCGACTCCAAAACCACCTCAGGAGGAACATCTCTTCCCAAATCTATTGTTTGAAAACCATAGTTTTCAAGTAATAATTTTACAATATTTTTCCCAATATCGTGAATATCGCCTTTTACAGTTGCAATTATAAAAGTGCATTTGTCTTTGGCTTTCTCACTTACTGTTGTTTCCTTTATCTTTTCAAATGCCGATTTTGCAGCCTCAGCACTCATCAACAGCTGAGGCAGATATACTGACTTTTTCTCAAAACCACTTCCCACAATATCAAGGGCAGGGATAATTTCCTCATTCACAATACTAAGTGGCTCTGAAGTTTTTAAAAGCTCTTTTGTCAGTTGTGATGCTTCCTCTTTTAATCCTTTTATAATGGCTCGCTGCAATTCCGACTTAAACTGTGTTGTTCCTACATTTTTACCCTCAACTGCTGTCACGGTGGTTTCAGCTAAGGTATCTGTAAACCTAATATATTCTAAACACTTATCATCAATTCCATTTATTGCTAAAAATCCGTAATATGCCTTTAGCATATCAGAAGAATATGGGTTCATAATTGCTGCTGATAATCCCGAGTTTAGTGCCATCGTAAAAAATGTGCTGTTTATAATTTCTCTCTTTGGCAAGCCAAACGAAACATTGGATACTCCTAAGGATGTGTGAGCTCCGAGTTCCTCTTTAATAAGGCTAATGGCTTTTAAGGTTTCTCTGCCTGCTGTTTTATCTGCACTGATTGTTAGTGCCAATGGGTCAAATATTATATTCTTTTTATCTATCCCGTATTTCTTTGCTTCTTCTAAAATCTTTTTTGCAATTTTTAATCTGTCCTCTGCCTTTTGGGGAATTCCCTCTTCATCAAGAGTCAGTGCAACTATAACTCCTCCATATTTTTTTGCAAGAGGAAAGACTTTGTCCATACTCTCTTTTTTCCCATTTACAGAATTAATCATTGCCTTTCCGTTATATCTGCGGAGGGCAACCTCCATTGCATCTGTGTTGCTTGTATCAATCTGCAGGGGTAAATCAATAATTGCCTGCAGTTCGCAAACTGCAGTTTTTAACATACTTACTTCATCGATTTCAGGTAATCCGACATTTACATCAAGAATGTCTGCACCTTTTTCCTGTTGGCTTATTCCCTCTTTTAATATATAGTCAATATCGTTTCTTCTTAGTGCTTCTTTAAAAAGTTTTTTACCTGTGGGATTAATTCTCTCACCTATTAATAGAGGCTTTTCACCAAATTTAACTGCGTGAGTATAGGATGACACTATCGTATCTTCCTTAGCACATATCTTAACAGGCTTTATATATTTACATTTATCTGTAAGTTCTTTAATATATTCGGGCGTTGTTCCACAACAACCACCTGCCATTCTGACACCTTTTTTTATTAAAACAGACATATCTTCTGCAAATTCCTCAGGCCATACATCATAAACTGTCTCACCATCAACAGATTTTGGCAATCCTGCATTCGGCTTTAAAATCACGGGAACTGACGCACTCTCAAGATACTCCGAAACCACATCAAAAAGTGCCTTTGGTCCAAGTGAACAGTTGACACCAACAGCATCAACTCCCATACCCTCAAGCATTGCAACCATAGAAAGAGGAGATGCCCCTGTCATAAGCTTTTTATCCTCTCCGTATGCATTTGAAACAAACACAGGCAAGTCGCAGTTTTCCTTTGCTGCTAAAACTGCTGCCTTTGTTTCATAGCTGTCATTCATTGTTTCAATAAAAATGCAATCAACACCATATTTTGCTCCAAGCCTTACAGTTTTTGAAAAAACCTCTACTGCATCTTCAAAATCAAAATCACCATATGGAGCTAACATTCTTCCTGTCGGTCCAATATCAAGACTAACCCATTTTTCCTGCTGTGTTTTACTCCTATCTATTGCTTCTCTTGCATTTTCAACTGCTGATTTTATAATCTCTTCAAGCTCAACATCATCAAATTTTAAGGAATTTGCACCAAAAGTATTTGCATTCACAAGATTTGAGCCTGCATCAAAATAATCACAGTGAATTTTTACAATATCTTCTCTGTGTGAAATATTCCATCGCTCAGGTAATTCTCCGGGCTTTAGCCCTTGCTTTTGCAAAAGTGTTCCCATACCTCCGTCGAGGTATAAAATATTATCCTTTAGGTAATCAAGTATTTTCATTTCTTCTCCTGTATTCGCAATCTTTCTTTTTGCAAATCTCACATTCTTTTTTATCTTCACATACATTTTTATCAGAAATTCCGATAATCGCAGTTACCGATTTTGAGGGTGACATTAAAAGGCTTTCATTTAAAGTCACACCAATTTTTCTTGATGCATCTAAAACCCTTATAATATCCTTTTGTGCTTCAATTGGAAAATCTCCGTAGCCTGCACTAAAACGAGGTCTTGTGAATTTTTCTAAACTTCTTTTTTCCTCTTTAATATACTCATTAAAAGCACCACAAAGACTCTCTATCCTCTCTGTTCCTATTGCCTGAAACAATAATGACTTTAAAGGTGATACCGTTGAATATCGCCAGATTAATCTGTCAATTTCAAACCCGACAGTTGCGCAAAATAAAACAATAGATGAGCAATCCTTTAAGTTTTTTCTTAAATCTTTTGATTGACTTTTAAAAAATGATAAGTCAATATAATCGTCATAAAATTTAATAGGAAACTCACAAAAGCACACCTTTGATTTTAACGAAATTTCTTTTATACACTCATCAATTTTTTCATCAAGCTCTATCGAAGTCTCTTTTGCGCTTGCATATCTCAAAATCTCTTTTTTGTTTACAGGTAATTCGCCAAATTCTTTTACATATACAATATTATCCATAATTACCCCAATATATCAGAA
>JAFXBO010000052.1 GCA_017521775.1 Clostridia bacterium
CAAACACAAGAGGTAAGAAAAGAAAAAATGTTATAGATACAGTTTCTGCTTGTATGATACTGGAGGACTATTTAAGAGCAAAGGGAATTTAAGGGTATCTAAGGATAAAAAGGCATTGCTTGGTCAGTGCCTTTTTTTATAGCGATGCTTGACACGGTTATGATTTTATAATATAATTAAAGTGTTGTTATAAAAAAATAACTATATTCTCGGTTTTTTACCGATGATAAAGGAGAAAATAGATGACTAAAATAGTTGGCGTAAGATTTAAGTCGGTGGGTAAAATTTATTATTTTGACCCCCTTGACATAGATGTTAAACAGGGTGATAGTGTAATTGTTGAGACTGCACGAGGCATCGAAATGGGTACAGTTGTATTGGAAAATCGCGAGATTGATGATGAAGAGGTTGTAAAGCCTTTAAAAACAGTTATGCGAATTGCCGATGAAAAGGATTTCCAAATAAAGGAAAGTAATTCGAAAAAAGAAAAAGAAGCTTTTAAAATCTGTTTAGAAAAGATAAAAGAACATGGATTGGAAATGAAGCTCGTTGAGGTTGAATATACCTTTGATGCATCAAAGATTTTGTTCTATTTCACTGCAGACGGAAGAATAGATTTCCGTGATTTGGTTAAGGATTTGGCAACAATTTTCAAAACAAGAATAGAACTTCGTCAAATCGGAGTAAGAGATGAAACAAAAATTATCGGAAGTGTGGGAATTTGCGGAAGAGGAGTATGCTGTTCAAAATTTTTAGGTGAATTTGAACCTGTTTCAATAAATATGGCAAAAAAACAGAGCCTTAGCTTAAATCCTACAAAGATATCAGGTGTATGCGGAAGACTGATGTGTTGCTTAAAATATGAGCAGGATTGCTATGATGAGTTATTAAAGATAACTCCTCGAAAAGGTGCAGTTGTTGAAACTCAGTTTGGTGTTGGAACTGTTGAATATGTTAATCTTTTGAAAGGCATGTTAAAAGTAAAAATTGAAAATGAGCGCGAAAGTTCATATCAGGATTGCCATGTAAGTGAGGTAAAAATCATAAAGAACGGCAAAAATTATGAAGATAATGAAAAAATAGATGAAGAAATGTTAAAAAATCTTGAATAATGTAAAAAGTTGTGATATAATCATCATATCAGTGGTAAGGATGTGTTTTCAGATGGCATATATTATTAATGAAGAATGTATTAGCTGTGGTGCATGTGCAGGTGAATGTCCTGTAAGCGCTATTGCAGAAGGTGATGCTACTTATGTAATTGACGAGTCTGCTTGTATCGAATGTGGTGCATGTGCTGACGCTTGTCCTGTAGGAGCTCCACAACAAGCTTAATTATAGCTTATATAACAAAAAAACAGTCTTACGACTGTTTTTTTATTTTCCTTTAATACCATCTGAAAACGCTTTTGCAGTTTCAGGTGTTTCATTTAACCAATATGGTCTTGCAATTGTTTGTTTTGTTTCGTCCCTTGGGTCAACATCGGCACTGTTAAACCAGAATGCCATTTTTATATTCGGATAGTCTTTAAGATTATCAAACATATCATTTATCCATTTAACCTTATCACCACCTACAGAGCTTGATGCAAACTCGGTTATAATCCAAGGGAATTTGCCGTATACTCTGTAGTGCTTTTCCATTATATTATCGTATATTTCTTTAAATGTTTTCCACTTTTCACCATTCTCAACAGCATAATATGTTCCTGTGTTATAGCCCGTGACACCGAAAAGCTGAACATATTCATTTCCCGGATAGAATGCTATTGTTGAGTTATATCCACAAGGTGGATAGCTTTCATCATTTGGGTTAAACACCCAGATTGCATTATCAACACCCTCTGCTTTGAAAATATTGTAAATTCGTCTCCATAGCTCCACATAAATTTCAGGGTCATCAAGACAGGCGCTTGAGCCGTAGCTCGTCCAGTCTGAGTTCATTTCATTGTTAAGCCTGAATAAAATTGGATGTCCAATTTCCTTGATTTGATTTGCCATTATCTTAAATCGCCAGTCATACATTCCGTCAATTATGTCAAAAACAGGGTTATATCCGTCAAGGTTTTCATTCATTACGGTTGAGGTTTGCAGGGTTAATTGAATTATTTTGCCCTCATCATAAGCCTTTTTAATTCCTTCAACAGGCATATCCTCAAAGTAATATCTGTATTCCAAAAGTCCATCGAATTTTGAATCAATTTGTTTTTCAACCTCGTATATATCGGAAAAATCATTGTTTACAACTGATAATGGCTGATAGAGTCCCCATTTACAGGTATCCGAATTTACAAGCTCGTTATAGAATTCTTTTGTTTCCTTTGACCAGAATTCAGGGATAACAGGTTCAAAGTTTGTGTAGGTATCAGATGGACCTCTTACTTCAACATTGGTAGAGAAGGAGTAGAGAGTTCTGTAAACCTCATCAATAAGCTCATCGGTATATTTTGGTGCTTTAAACATAATTCGATAGAACATTGTGCTGTCGGTATATATGTAACAGTACACATATGAATTGTATTTTACCTGACTGTCAGGTAATGGAGTTCTCGAAATTGCAACAATCTGTACCCAGAAATCTCCGATTTTTTCAACTGCATTTTTGTGTAGGGTTATTTTGTTTTGCTCCATAAATCTATTGTCTAAGAGATATTTGTGAAGATAGTCGTCTACAAATTGCTTTGTTTGTTCCTTGTCAGGATATGTTGAGTATTCTTTTGATATAACTGCACTCATATTATTACATCTGACAGTTATATATTCCTGTGCAGCAGTAAAATCAAATTCAGCATCAAGTGGAAAGCTCAGCGAAAAGCCCCTAGAGTGATTAACAAGATTTTTTCTGGTCTTTGTAACCTGAACTTCTCTCACATCATTTTTGTCAATATCAACCTCGGATAAGCTGTTATGAGGAATGTTATTCTCATAATATACAGAGTATAAAACATCGTGATTTTTAATTGTGTTTATAATATATTTTGCTAATTTCATACCTGGGTTTCTGAATATAAAAGCTAATGCAATAATTACAATTATTATTAAACTGATTATGGTTATTTTTCTTTTGTTTTTCATATTAATACCATCCCGAATAAAAGTATATTCATATTATAATACACTATCAGATTGTTGTCAAGAAATGAAAAAGGAGTTACATTTTGTGTAACTCCTTTAAAATATTTATTTTCCTAAGTATGTGAAATGCATATAGTCTTTGGCGTATTTCTCACCCCATGCATTTCCACCCCAACGCCATCCGTATTTTGCAAATGTCTTAACAACGATTGAATCCTCGGCAATTGAGAATGGGTTTTCTCCAGGCAACCACAATTCGCCTGTGATTGGAGTTCCGTCAGGTTCAACATAATAGTTTTCGTTATAATTTATGTCAATGCAAGTTCCGTAACTATGCTGTGAAACCTTTCCGCCTGCAGTATTTCTCCAACTAAATCCACCAACATTTTTTATAGGGAACTGTGCTCCGTCGTTATATATCTCGGTAAAAATGCTTACAACATCGTCTGCTAAAGCTTCATTTACTTCTATATAAGCAGTGTATGAGGTTTTTGTTCCGCCTTCGCCAAGTCTCCATGCAGGAACTTCTACCTCAACCATATATTCTTCGGCAAGTTCTTTTGTTTCAAAGTATATTCCATCAGGGAAAACCCTTAGTTCTTTGTCATGAAGAGCTGATGAGTCAGTTGAGTGAATTA
>JAFXBO010000053.1 GCA_017521775.1 Clostridia bacterium
CATATAAATATTAATTTTTAAAGAAAGGAATATGTAATATGAAAATTTTAGTTATTAACGCAGGAAGCTCATCTCTAAAATATCAATTAATTGATATGGACGCTATGGAGCTTTTGGCAAAAGGTCTATGTGAAAGAATTGGTATTGAGGGTTCAAAGCTTACTCACAAAAATGTTACAAAAGGAATTGAAAAGGTATTTGAACAACATATGAAAGACCATTCAGATGCAATTTCTATGGTTATTGATGCTTTAGTATGTGAAGAATGTGGCGTTATCAAGTCAATGAGCGAAATTGATGCTGTTGGTCACAGAGTTGTTCACGGAAGTGAAACATTTGCAAACTCAACAATAATTGATGAAAAGGTTATGGGTGCTTTGGAGGAATGTTCTCCATTGGCTCCTTTACACAACCCTGCAAATTTGATTGGTATCGAGGCTTGTCAAAAGCTAATGCCTAATGTTCCACAGGTTGGTGTGTTTGATACTGCTTTCCATCAGACAATGCCTAAGAAAGCATTTATGTATGCACTACCATATGAATATTATGAAAAATATAAAATCAGAAAGTTTGGTTTCCACGGAACAAGCCATCGCTTTGTTTCAGCTGAGGCTGCAAAGATGTTAGGAAAGCCAATCGAAGATTTGAAGATTATCACTTGCCACCTTGGAAATGGTTCATCTGTTTCAGCAGTTAATGGTGGAAAATGTGTCGACACATCAATGGGCTTCACTCCTTTAGATGGTGTTGTTATGGGAACAAGAACAGGCTTTATGGACCCTGCAGTTGTAACTTTCATTATGGAAAACGAAGGTATGAGTGCTAAAGAAGTTGACGCACTTATGAACAAGAAGTCAGGCGTGTTCGGAGTTTCAGGCGTTTCAAGCGATTTCAGAGACTTAGGAAAAGCTGCTGACGAAGGAAATGAAAGAGCAAAGCTTGCTATTGATATGTTCTGCTACAGTGTTACAAAGCTAATCGGCTCATACGCCGCTGCTATGGGTGGAGTTGATGCAGTTGTATTCACTGCAGGTGTTGGTGAAAATGATGCTTTCTGTCGCGCTAAGATTGTTGAAGGTCTTGAATTTATGGGAATTAAAATTGATAAAGATGCCAACAACATAAGAGGTATTGCAAAGGATATCAGTTCTGCTGATGCAACAGTTAAAACATTAGTAATTCCTACAAACGAAGAACTAATGATTGCACTTGACACTAAAGACTTAATAAGCAAATAATTTTAATGGGCAGTTCAAAACGAACTGCCCATATTTTTTTATTAACAAAAACAATCTTTATATCTTTCAATACAATTTTTTATAATTTCCTTTGCCTTTTCGCAATCCATAACTTCACTTACAACAGTTTCTTTTCCCTCCAACGATTTATAAACCTTGAAGAAATGCTTTATTTCATCAAAATTGTGTGTCGGAAGTTGCGAGATATCAGAATAACAGGTTAGTGACGGATCATTAAATGGAATTGCAATAATTTTCTCATCATCCTTGTCATTATCAACCATCTTGATTACTCCAATAGGATAGCATCTTACAAGAGTCATAGGAACAATACTCTCCTGACACAGAACCAATACATCTAATGGGTCATTGTCTGCTGCATATGTTCTTGGGATAAACCCATAATTTGCAGGATAGTGTGTGGATGTATATAAAACTCTGTCAAGATATAAAAGTCCTGTTTCCTTATCCATTTCATACTTGTTTTTTCCACCCTTTGGAATTTCAATACAAGCAACAAAATCTTCTGCTGAAATTCTCTTTGGGCTGATATCGTGCCATATGTTACTCATTTGTATACCTCCGTTTATTTTAATCCATTTGTTTTTTGTTTCCCTGTTGCATCAATTGTATAATCATCTTTATATATTATGTCTGAAACCTTGCACAAACTATACTCCTTTGATATTTCTGATATCAGCTTTGGCAGAATTTTTGCAGTATTTTCTGTCCCTGTATGCATCAAGACAATATCTCCGCTTTTTATTATAGGAAGGACTCTGTTATAAATATCATCAGGAGTCTGCGCCTTGTAGTCAAGGCTGTCAACTGACCATTGGATGTAATATCTGCCATTAGCTTCGCAAGCACTCACAACATCATCATTATATTCGCCAAAGGCTGCCCTGAATAATGTCGGTCTTTCTCCTGTAATCTCCTCGAGTAAATTGTCGCATTTATTTATATCTGCCAAAATTTGTTCTTTTGACCAACTACTATAATGGTCGTGTGCATAAGAGTGATTTGCAATTTCATGTCCCTTTTCATATATTTTCTTAACACTTTCAGGGTACTTTTCTGCCCATTCCCCAACAATAAAAAATGTACATTTAACATCATTTGCTTCTAACGTTTTTAAAATATTATCAATATCCTCATCACCCCAGGCGCAATTAAAGGTCAATGCCACCTTATTATCATGTCTGTCAACACAGTATATCGGAACCTCTCTTCCCCCAACCTTGAAAACAGGTTTTAAATTTAAACCTCCGACACCGACACATAGCGCCAGAATCGCAAAGAAAGTATATACCAATACCCTACCCCTTATAACAAAACATTTCATAACAAAATCTCCTTAAAAAAACATATATTATTAATATGCCGAAAAAGAGATTATTATGTTAGGATTCCACTTTTCACTTTATGATTTCCAATGATGCATCAAATTCTATAACTGACAAAATATCTTCCTCTTCTATATCATCAGGCGTTTCTACAGTAATTGAGTATTCAAAGGTCTGTTCCTCTGCATTTCTTAAAACATCAACCTCATCAATTGTTATATTAAACTCTGCTAACCTTTCACTTAACTCCTTAATATATCCTGTTCTGTCAACACCTTCTATCTTAAGATGTCTGAGTTGTGGTGAAGCTAAGAATCTTGAATTTGAATGAAGTATTATTTGAGCACAGTAAATCAACAATGTAAATATTATTCCGACAATATATAATCCCGAACCAATTGCCATTCCTATTCCTGCAGTAGCCCATATTCCTGCTGCAGTTGTAAGTCCCTTTACAGTCTGTTTATGTACAAAAATCATTCCTGCACCCAAAAAGCCAACTCCACTGACTATACAGGATGCTATTCTTGATGGGTCTAATCTGACGTCAACTCCGTCAAGAGCTGCCATCTTGATTAAATCATAAAATCCGTACTTTGATATAATCATCATCAGTGACGCTGCACAAGCAACAATAAAGTGTGTTCTTATTCCTGCTTCCTTTGAACGATTTTTTCTTTCATAACCAATTACTAACCCACACATTCCAGCAATTAATATTCTGAAAATATACATTAATTCCGACATTTTGATGCTCCTTTTTTACATACTTTCAACAGTTTCAATTCCCAAAAGTAACAATGCAGATTTGATAACCTGTGTTGTTGCATCAACCAATGCAAGACGAGCTTTTTTGGTTTCATCATCCACATCTGACTTTAAGATAGGATAATTATTATAGAACTTATTAAAGCATCTTGCAAGATTTGTCACATATCTGTTTATATAGAATGGCTCATTTTTTGCTGCAGCATCAGAGATAGCTGACCCAAACATATTAATTTGTTTAACAAGCTCATACTCTTCATCAGATGTTGCCAATGAGAAGTCTGCCTCAGAATAGTCGATTTCACATCTTCTTAAAATACTTCTGCCTCGTGCATAGCTATATTGAACATATGGTGCTGATTCGCCCTCAAAGTCAAGCATACTGTCCCATGAGAACACAATATCCTTTTCTCTGCTGTTTTTCAAGAATGTATAAAGGATTGCTCCTATTCCAATTTTTGTTGCAACCTCTTCCTTATTTTCCATATCAGGATTATTATTTGTTATAATATCAAGAGTTTTTTGAATTGATTCATTTAAAACATCCTCAAGAAAAACAACATCTCCATGTCTTGTTGATAGCTTTTTATCAGGAAATTTAACAAGTCCAAATCCAACGTGAGTACAGTTATCTGCCCAGTCAAATCCTGCTTTTTTGATTACTGCAAATATTTGCTTAAAATGCAATGCCTGTGGAGTTCCTACAACGTAAATGTTCTTTTCAAAATCATATTCGCGTTTTCTGTAAAGTGCTGCTGCAATATCTCTTGTTGCATATATTGTTGCTCCGTCAGACTTTAGAATTATACACGGGGGAACATTTAATTCATCAAGCATAACAACCTTTGCGCCATCACTCTCACATATCAATCCCTTTTCGTCTAAGATATCAACAACCTCCTGCATCTTATCACCATAAAAGCTTTCGCCTGCATAGGAATCAAAGCTTACACCAAGCATATCATAAACTCTTTTAAATTCCTTTAAGCTGACATCTCTGAAATATTGCCATAACTCTGTTGTTTCTTTATCTCCATTTTCTAACGACTTAAAATACTCTCTTGCTTCATCCTCTAAAGAAGGCTCTTTTTCTGCCTCCTCGTGAAACTTTACATAGATTTTTAACAGTTCATTAATAGGGTCCTTTTCAATTACCTCTCTGACACCCCATCTTTTGTATGCTGATATAAGCTTTCCAAACTGTGTTCCCCAGTCTCCAAGGTGATTAAGTCTTTGAACATCATATCCAAGATATGCATAAATTCTTGCTAATGAATTTCCGACTGCTGTAGAGAAAAGATGTCCAATATGAAATGGCTTTGCAATATTAGGAGAAGAATACTCAACTAAAACAGTTTTTCCTTTTCCCTCTTGTGATTTTGCAAACTCTCCGTTTGAATCTTTTACCTTTTTCATAACACTTTCTATAAACTCTTTTCTGTTAAAGAAAAAGTTTAAGTATCCACCAACTGCCTCGACCTTTTCAAAGGCATTATCATCCTTGATTTTTTCTAAAAGCTCTGATGCTATCATCGGTGGAGCTTTTCTCATTTTTTTCGCAAGAATAAAGCAAGGAAATGCAATATCTCCCATCTTTGAATCAGGAGGAACCTCCATCACCTTCATAAGCTCATCCTTTGTCATATCCACCAATTCACAAATTCTACCTGCAATATATTCTTTATGTTCCATTTTCGTACCTCTTTTTTATTGAATATTAATATAGTATAATTATTTAATCTGTTTTTGTCAAGTTTTTAAAACACTCTCTTCATACCCTTTACCAAGCCGAAAACCCTGACTCTTAAAACATCCTCACCCTCAAATCTCTTTGGAGGATACATAGGATTAACAGAGTGAAGCTCAACAAAGTTATTCCCGTAGAAAACCTTTTTCACCATTCCAAGTTCAGAATCCACCATAACAACAGCATAGCTTCCCGACTCAACAGATGGCTGGCACTTCACAAAAACCAAGTCTCCATCCTTGAATTCAGGGTACATACTGTCTCCTGACACTTTTAAATAGACATATTCGCAGTCATCGGATATCGAATCCTTTTCTTCAAAAATATATCCTGTAATATTATCGTTTGCACATTTCCCCATTCCTGCAGAAACTTCTCCCAAAACAGGAATAGGAATCATTCCATCATCAAATGCTTCAACACTCTGAGTTTCTTTATCATTACTCATTCCGCAAAGCCATTCTTCCTTAACATTAAACGCCTTTGCCATAGCAGCTAATACAGGTTGCTTCGGAGATGATATTAATCCTGCTTCATATCTTTGTATTGTTGATTTTGCAACGCCAATTCTCCTCGCAACATCCTCAAGCGTCATATCTTTTTCTTTTCTGATTTCTTTAATTCTGCCACCAATTAATCCCAAATCATACATAGCATATCATCCTTTCAACAGTTTCATATTGTTGACTTAGTGTTATTGTACCACATTTCATAGCATAATGCAACATTTTTTGACAAATTTTTTCAATTTCCATCAAAATTTATATTTTTTGTGTAGCATTATGCATATATAATTTTAGTTATAAAATATTTTTTGCACTACGCTATTGACAAGTAATAAAAAATGTGATACACTTTTCTTGTTGTTGCATAGTGCATCTTGGAGGACATTATGTACTATAAAAATTATACTGAAGATGCCGTTTGTGAACTTGAACGGCAAAGAACTCAAGTCAACGAAAATCTATACAATTTCGACACACAAGATAATGAATATTGTGAAGAATGTGGCTCTTCCTCAAAAAAGCTGCATAACATAAATTCTCATCTGTTATGCGAGGACTGCATATGTTGTTCCCTAAGAGAATTATATGCAGGAATTGAGCAGGATATGACAATTTTAAATATGAATGCTCTTGAAATTTTAAAAAATATAATATCTGACTTCAGCGATAATGAGCTGATGTACTATGTCGAAAATGTATATGAAGAGGCTTAGCAAAAATGAGAGGTTTTAAAACCTCTCATTTTGCTATATCTGAAACTTAAAAATTACACCGATTACTGCCGATATTGCAATATACACAACCGGATGCCACCTGAATTTCTTTATGGAAAAATATAATAATATCGCCATAACAATGCCTGGGTAAAAAATGTTTTCATTATTTAAAAATGCAACTTTTGCAACTCCTAATCCTGCGTATGCAATCAAAGCA
>JAFXBO010000054.1 GCA_017521775.1 Clostridia bacterium
CGCTCATTGAGCATACATCCTCCGCAATGAATTACCATTTTATATTTAGATAAATCCTTTGGGAAATCTCCTCCTGATGTGAACTCAAACTTAATATCCTTATTTGTATACTTTTTAATTAACTTTGGAATTTTTACAGTTCCGATATCATTGCATTGTCTGTGATGGGTGCAACCCTCGCTGATTAACACCAAATCATTGTCTGAAAGCTTATCCAATGTCATAGCTCCCTTTGTTGCATTTAACAAATTCCCCTTATATCTTGCCATAAGTATTGAAAAGGATGTAAGTCTTATGTCCTTTGGAACAATTTCATCTGTAAGCTTAAACACTTGCGAATCGCACACAACTAATGACGGATTAAACTTTTTGATTGCATCACAAATCCCTGTTTCCTTGACAACTATAGCATATGCATTCTTATCTAATATATCTCTTATTGTCTGTTGCTGAGGAAGAATTAGTCTTCCCTTTGGTGCTGCTTCGTCTATTGGTGTCACCAACAAAACAAAGTCGCCCTCATCAATTAAATCAGCAACTATTCTTTTTTCTTTTTCATCTTTTTTAGAAAGATTTGCAATTTTTTCTTTTAATTTTTCTATATTTTCTCCCGTTTTTGCACTGACTAAAATTTCGTTATCATTTTTTATCAGAATATCTTTTAAATCAGATTTATTATAGGCTATAATATAGTCAGTCTTTCGTTCCTTGAATTCATTTATGAGTTTTTTTTCATATTCCGATATTCCGACAGATGTATCAACAACCAAAACTGCAACATCAATTTTATTTAATACCTGCTCCGTTTTTAAAACTCTCATTTCTCCAAGCTCACCGACATCGTCAATTCCAGGTGTGTCAATTATCATAACAGGCCCTAAAGGTAAAAGCTCCATAGACTTATAAACAGGGTCGGTGGTAGTTCCCAAAACATCAGAAACAACCGAAAGTTCTTGCCCTGTTACAGCATTAACAACACTTGATTTTCCTGCATTTCGTCTGCCGAAAAAACCTATATGAACTCTATCAGAAGAATGTGTTTCGTTAAGTCCCATTTGATTATTCCTTTCTAAAACTCTAAAGTTTTTTTATTATTTATAAGCTCGTTTGCCTTAATAAGTCTTTGACAAAGACCTGAAAATCGATTTGATTTTGCTGTGTTGGTTATCATCCTGACAATACTTGCTTCATTTCCAACCAATATAACCATTTTCTTGGCTCTTGTGACTGCGGTATACAACAGGTTTTTAAACATAAGCATCGAATTAAAGTTCGACACACTTATAATTACATAGTCAAACTCGTTACCCTGACTTTTGTGAACAGTGATGGCATATGCAAGCTCCAAATCCTCAAGGTCAGAAAAATTATACATAACCCTTTTATCATCATCAAATATAATTTCCAAAACCTTATCAATCGAGGATATTTTTTTGATTATTCCGATATCTCCGTTAAAAATACCCATTCCCTCTTCGCCATTATCTCTAATCCATTCGATATCATAGTTATTTTTGGTTTGCATAACCTTGTCGCCCACTCTGAAAACAGTCTTTCCATAGTTGGTCTGTGCTTTCATATAATCAGGTGGATTAATTTCCTGTTGCAATATCTCATTTAAGGAATTGACTCCTGCTGTTCCCTTTCTTGATGGTGATAAAACCTGAATGGAATTAATTGGATTAATGTTATAGGTTGATGGTAATCTGTTTATATATAAATCTGCAATAGTTGCATTAACAAGCTGGGGGTCATTTCTCTTCATAAAAAAGAAATTAGGATTATCACTTTCAAAGCTTGGCATTTCCCCATTATTAATTCTGTGAGCATTCATAACTATAAGGCTCTCCTGAGCCTGCCTGAATATATATTTAAGTTTTATAACATTTATAACCCCTGAATTAATAATGTCCCTTAACACATTACCAGGTCCTACTGACGGCAGTTGGTCAGCATCTCCGACAAGAATTAATTTTGCTCCCGGTTTAACTGCTCTTAAAAGTGCTGACATAAGATTGATGTCTAACATACTTACCTCATCAACAATCACCACATCCGAAGAAAGGGGATTTTCTTCATTTTTTGAAAATGTGACATAAAGCTCACTGTCATTTCTTACAACTCCCAATAGTCTGTGAATTGTTTTTGCTTCAAGACCTGTGACCTCACTTATTCTTTTTGCTGCTCTGCCTGTTGGTGCTGCCAAGGCAATTTTCAAATTCATCTTCTGCATAAGCTTTATTATTGTGTTGAGTGTTGTTGTTTTTCCTGTTCCCGGTCCTCCCGTTATAACAACACAACCGTCTGTTACTGCAGAAAGTGCAGCGAGCCGTTGCTCCTCATCGAGTATGACACCGTCTTCTTTTGATATTTCGTCAATTAATGCTCTTGCCTTATCAACAGCCATAGTATATTTCTGGTCTGCCTCTGATAATGAACATAACCTTTTTGCAACATAATTTTCTGCTGTTAAAAGACTCATAAGATAACAAGCGCTCTCTTCGTCGATTGTATCAACAAACACATCCTCATCAAGCTCCAATGAGGTCAGAGCATTTTCTGCCTCATCCTTGGTTACCTGCAATTTTTCCACAATATGCTCTGCTAATTCTTTTTTGGGTAAATATGTATGTCCCGATTGATATGCTCCAAGCATAAGTGTGTATTTACAAAAAGCCTTTATTCTTTCATTTGAGTTTTTAGGCAGTCCTAAAATGTGCGCAATATTATCAGCAGTTTTAAAGGTTATCCCATCAACCTTGTCAGCAAGTATATATGGATTCTCTTTTATTTTATCAACTGCGTATTCTCCTAAAATCTTGTGAACAGAAGTCGCAAGCCTTGCAGAAATTCCAAACTGCTGCAAAAACATAACAATCCCTGAAATGGATTGGAGCTTTTGAAATTCCTCACCAAACCCTATTGCTCTCGCCTTTGTGATACCCTTTATTTCACTTAACTTTTCGGGATAATTCAATAGAATACTAAATGACTCCTCACCAAATGCATCAACAATCTTTTTTGCAGTAGCCTCCCTTATTCCGGGAATAACACCTGATGACAAATATAATAAAATTGCATTTTCGTCAGTCGGGAGTATTGTTTTATAGGAAATCGCAGAAAACTGTTCTCCATATTCAGGATGCATTATCCATTTACCTGTCATTTCAATATTTTCGCCCTCGCTGACATAAGGAAGATAACCGGTTGCAGTAAAAAGCCCCTCTTCCTTACTCTGTATTTCACAGACAGTATATCCGTTTTCTTCATTTGTGTATATTATTTCAACAACCGTTCCCGATATCGAAAACACGGTATTATCAAGATAACTCTCGCTCATTTTAAAACCTCATAAAACTCACAATCTTTATATAAAATTATAGCATATCTAAAAACAAAAAGCAACACTTTAAGTAATCACGTCTTATTAATATTAACTATAAACCAAATATATTTTTTCCTTTTTTTCACTAACTTTTATATTTTTTTATAAAACCTCTTGATTTTATCGCTTTATTATGATAAAGTATTAGCATACTATTACGATTGGAGGAATATTAATGTCTTCACTTGCTTCAATGACAGTGCCTGAAGTCATTTTAAATTTATTAGAGGGCTTTGCCCAAAACGGAATTATATTTATTCTCACATTGCTTTTCGCAATCCCATTGGGACTTGTCATCACCTTTGGCTCAATGTCAAAGTGGGCACCATTAAAATTTCTACATAATTTTTATGATAACTCTGAAAAGGGAATTGCATATTCACTTTTAAATTTTATAGCAGATTTCAAGCCTGTTCAGGCATTAACAAGAACTTTTGTGTGGATTATAAGAGGAACACCTCTGATGCTTCAGTTATTCATATTTTTATATGCACCTGGACTTCTCTTTGGTGTACCAAACCGTGACAGAATTACTGCTGCTATAATTGCCTTTGTAATCAATTATGCTGCATATTTTTCAGAAATCTACAGAGCAGGAATTGAAAATGTTGCAAAGGGACAATATGAGGCAGGTCAGGTTCTTGGAATGACTAAAACTCAGGTTTTCTTTAAAGTTGTATTATTTCAGGTTATAAAAAATATCACACCGCCAATGAGTAATGAGGTTATTACCCTTGTAAAGGATACCTCTTTGGTAAGAGTTATCGGTGTTACTGAAATCATTATGCACGCTGAAAGATTTACAAAAGCAGGTATCATATGGCCATTATTCTCAACAGGACTCTATTTCTTGTTGTTCAATGGTATTTTAACCATATTGCTTGGTAAACTCGAAAAGAAAATGAACTACTACCACAACTGATTTTGTTTTAGAAAGGAATAAAGATATGTCTATCCTAAAAATAGAAAACCTTAAAAAAAGCTTTGGTAAGACAGAAGTCTTAAAAGATATCAGTTTTGAAATGAACGAAGGCGAAGTTATCGCAATTCTTGGTTCTTCAGGAAGTGGAAAAACAACCCTATTGCGATGCGTAAACTTTTTGGAAAAAGCTGATGAAGGAAAGATTTATGTTGATGACAAATTAATATATGATGCGAAGACAGCACAAAAAATGTCTGCAAAGGATCAACGAGAAAACCAACTTAATTTTGGTCTTGTGTTCCAGTCCTTTAACCTTTTCCCTCAGTATAATGTGTTCGAGAATGTGACTCTTGCACCAAAGCTATTGGCAAAGGAAGAAAAAAACACAGCTAAATATGCAGAAATCGATAAAAAAGCATACGATATTCTTGCAAAAGTGGGATTATCAGAAAAGCTTAATAACTATCCTTGTGAATTATCAGGTGGACAACAACAAAGAGTGTCGATTGCAAGAGCTTTGATGCTTGACCCAAAGGTGTTATTCTTTGACGAGCCGACATCTGCTCTTGACCCTGAATTAACAGGAGAAATCTTAAAGGTTATAAAATCATTGGCAGCAAAAAACACAACAATGATTATTGTTACTCACGAAATTGAATTTGCAAAAAATGTTGCAGACAGAATAATATTTATGGATGATGGTGTTATAGCTGAGGACGGAACTCCTGCGCAGGTTATAGATAATCCTAAAAACGAAAGAACAAGATTATTCCTGCAAAAATTTAATGAGCTAAAGTAATAATTTAAACACATTTGAATACAATATATCATATTTCTAATAGAATTAGGGTGATTTATATGGGATATTGTTATTCAAATCTTTTAAAAGACTCAAATAAATTAGTTAATACCTACCCTTTCGTCGATATGTTTTCTATCGGCGAAAGTGTTATGGAGAAAAAAATATTATGTTTAAAAATCGGAACAGGCGAAAAAAAGCTATTTATAAATGGTTCTCATCACGGTCTGGAATATCTTACCTCTGCCTTTATAATGAGATTTTTAGATAGGCTTTCTCTTGCTTTTCGCGATAAAGAACATA
>JAFXBO010000007.1 GCA_017521775.1 Clostridia bacterium
ATGAAGGGTATTATTTTAGCAGGTGGAAAAGGAACTAGGCTTTATCCAATGACGAAGGTTGTCTCAAAGCAACTTTTGCCTATCTATGACAAACCAATGATTTACTATCCGTTGTCGGCACTCTTGCTTGCAGGAATCAGAGAAATTCTTATTATCTCCACGCCGCAGGATATTGGTATGTATGAAGCTCTTCTTGGTGATGGAAACAGACTGGGAATTAAGATTGAATATGCCATACAACCTGAACCAAAAGGACTTGCTCAGGCATTTTTAATAGGTGAGGAATTTATAGGAGATGACGATGTTTGTTTAATTTTAGGTGATAATATTTTTTATGGACAGGCATTTTCAAGTATTCTAAAACGCGCAAAGGAATTAAGTAAAAACGGAGCAGCAATTTTTGGATATCCTGTTAAAGACCCAAGAGCCTTTGGCGTTGTTGAATTTGATAAAAATCACAAAGCTGTTTCTATTGAAGAAAAGCCTGAAAACCCTAAGTCAAACTATGCAGTTCCAGGACTTTATTTCTATAACAACAGTGTGGTTGAAGTTGCAAAGACAATTAAGCCATCTGCTCGTGGTGAACTGGAAATTACTGCAGTAAATAATGTATACCTTGAACGAGGAAATCTTGATGTAATAGAAATGGGTCGTGGAATGGCATGGCTTGATACAGGAACCCCTAAGGGAATGATTAAAGCAAGTGAATTTGTTCAGACAGTTCAGGATATGCAGGGTTTTTATGTTTCCTGTATCGAGGAAATAGCGTGGAGACGCAGATTTATAAATGATGAACAACTAAGAAGTATAGGTGAGGAATTAAAAATGACCGATTACGGTTCATACATACTTTCAATTTTGGAAAGCGGGAGATAATTATGAAAATTATAGTAACAGGTGGAGCTGGATTTATAGGAAGTAATTTTATTTTTTATATGTTAAACAAATATCCTGATTACAAAATAATTTGTCTTGATATGTTGACATATGCAGGAAACCTTGAAACATTAAAAGATATTATGGATAATGAGAATTTCAGCTTTTATAGAGGTGACATTGCAGATAAAGAGTTTGTAGATAATTTGTTTGAAAGTGAAAAGCCAGATATGGTTGTCAATTTTGCAGCAGAGAGTCATGTTGACCGTTCAATAGAAGACCCGGGAATTTTCTTAAAGACCAATATACTTGGAACACAGGTTTTAATGGATGCTTGTCGAAAGTATGGAATAAAAAGATATCATCAGGTATCGACTGATGAGGTGTATGGAGATTTGCCTCTCGACAGACCGGATTTGTTGTTTACAGAGGAGACTCCTATCCATACATCCAGTCCATACAGTTCTTCAAAGGCAGGAGCAGACCTTCTGGTTTTAGCATATCACAGGACATACGGACTTCCCGTTTCAATTTCACGATGCTCAAACAATTATGGTCCATATCATTTCCCTGAAAAGCTGATACCTTTAATGATTGCAAATGCACTTGCAGATAAGCCACTTCCTGTGTATGGGGAAGGGCTTAATGTGAGGGACTGGTTGTATGTTGAGGTCCATTGTCGTGCCATTGACCTTATAATTCATAACGGTAAGGTCGGAGAGGTTTATAATGTTGGCGGTCACAATGAAAAAGCAAATATTGAAATTGTAAAAATGATTTTGGATGCGTTAGAGAAACCATATTCCTTAATTACTTATGTTGCCGACAGAAAAGGTCATGATTTAAGATATGCAATAGACCCTACCAAAATAAGTAATGAGTTGGGCTGGCTTCCGGAAACAAAATTTGAAGACGGTATAAAGAGAACAATAGACTGGTATTTATCCAATAAAAACTGGTGGGAAAATATAATAAATGGTGAATATCAGAACTATTATAAGAGGATGTATGAAGAAAGGGTATAAAATATGAAAAAAATTATTAAAAAACATTATTATTTGATTGTTCCTTTTATAATTACTATCATTATGTTTTTTCAAAATATACGCTTGGCTCAGGTGGACGACAATTTCATGATGGAAATAGCCAATAGTTTTAGAACAAACAATCATAGTGAATTCTTGATTTTTATTAACATACTATTTGGATATATTATCAAATTTTTAAGTAATCTTATTCCATATGTAAACTGGTTTGCTGTTCTATATATAGGAATAGTAAATGCTGCATTTATTCCAATGTATAAAATAACGCAGCGTTATTCAAATAAATTAATATTTGTTGGAATACTTGCTATTTTGCAGGCTGTGTCATTTTTCTATATTACTTTTACTATTATGCCTTTTATATGCTCAGCATCTGCCATTTTGTGGTATATTGAATATGTGAAAAAAATTGACAGGCATTCAATCAAGCATATTTTATTGTGTTTTATACTATTTTGTCTTGGATTTGGAATGAGAGCGGGAAGTGCATTTATATGCATATTCTTGATGTCTTTGCCGATATATTTGATTGCAGTCCGTAAGAGAGAAAACTCGGTATGGGCAATTATTGTTATTATGAGTGTGTGCATTCTTGCAAACTATGGTATGACCGGTATGCAAAAAGCATATAAAAACACTATTCCTGAAGATACATATTTCAATCAATTTCATCAATACAGAGCTTTGTTGAGTGATGGTGCAAAAATTGATTATGAAAAAAACAAGGAGAAATTTGAAGCAATTGGTATAACTGAAAATGATATGAAGATGTATCGAAGTTATGAGTATGCAGATAAAACAGTGTTTTCTAATGAAAATCTAAAGAAAATAATAAATATAAGGTCTTTCTCAGACCAATATACACTTAATATTTTTGAATTCCCTATCAGCTCGCGTACTGCTGCGATAATAATTATATATTTGTTTGCCCTAATGTTGTGTTTTATTGTTTTTAAGGAAAGAAGAAAAGAAATAGCTCTCTTTTCATTGTTTGTGTTGGGGGCAATGCTTTTCCTGTTTGTGAGGAAAAGAGCGCCTTTAAGGGTAATTCTTCCTATAACAATCTTTGGTATAATAGTATTGATGTATATTGGAATGCAGGAACTTACAAAAAATATTAAGCTTGATCATAAAGTTAAAAGATTGGGAATCATAATCATTGTTGTTGCATTTTTGGGAGTTAATGCGGCAAATATTCTGGTAAATATTCATATCCAGAATAGTAAAATAGATGATGCTGATAAAGTGATTGAATATGTTGATTCTAATCAGGATATAACATATGTTACTGATGAAAGGCTTAGATGGTACGCTTCACCACGAATTTTAACACTAAAAGCTTCAGATAACAGTTCACCACAACCATACAATATTTTTGGTGATTGGTATGTGTATTCAAATTTTTGGTATGAACAACTTGATGAATTGGGGCTTTCAGAGTATCGGGACTGTACTTTTAAAGCCGTTTTGGAAGAAAGAGTAAGGTTTGTTACGGATGAAGAGGATGTGTTGGAAAGAACTCAAATATTCCTGCAGGAGCACTATGATATAACATCAGAGTATGTGTTGGAAGAAACAATTGGAGACACCTCCTACGGAGTGTACAAGTTTAATGCTATATATTAAAATGGGAATTTTCCATAAATAAAAATGACACCCATGAGGGTGTCATTTTTTGTTTGTGAATTTGCAAGAGTTGATTTTTAGCCCACACCCTCGGGTTATGAGGCGGACGAGCGTGGCTCGTTGGTCTTGTATAGGTGACAGAATGATGAAATTATGAGTTGTTTTGTGGTTTTTACATATAGGTTTAAATAAATGTCAACAGATTTAAAAAATTGTTGACAATTTTTTTCAAATAATGTATAATTATAATGTGAAGGAGTGGGCTGCGCAAAGTGCTATGATATGGAGGCTGTACCATTCAAATTGTGTTAAAACAGTTAAGACGCGATATTGATATGGAAAGGCTATAACTGTATTAAAAATGCACATAGCAGAAGCTCAATAACTTTCTGTGTTACAGAATAAAGAAAGGCGGAAAAACAATGAAAATTACAGACGTAAAAGCAATTATTGTAAAACAACCGGAAATTAGCATGATAGGCGACGGAAGTCAGGATACCGTTGTTATAAAGGTTATGACAGATGAAGGAATTACCGGTATTGGTGAAGTGGACTCATCTCCATATGTTGTTAAATCAATCGTAGAATCTCCTGCATCCCACATGGTATGTATGGGACTTCGTGACATTATCGTGGGCGAGGATCCATTTGATGTTGAAAAAATCTGGTATAAGATGTATAACCTTGCAAACTACTACGGAAGAAGAAGTGCTGCTATTCATGCAATGAGTGGTATTGATATGGCTATCTGGGACATCCTTGGTAAAAAGCTTGGAGTTCCTGTTCATAAGCTTCTAGGCGGAGCTTTCCGTGATAAGATTCCTGCATACTGCAGTGTGCTTATGCCTGATAATGAAGATGAAATTAAGAGAATTGCAGATACATATCTTCCACAAGGATATACAGGTATTAAATTTGGCTGGGGAGCACTTGGTCAAAGTGACAAGAGAGACCTTGAACTTGTAAAAATGTGTCGTAAGGCTATGGGCGATGACCCTCAGCTTATGATTGACGTCGGCATGGTATGGAGAGATGTGAAGAGTGCTATCCGTCTTTGTAAGGAATTTGAGCAGGAAAATGTATATTGGGTTGAAGAACCATTTACTCCTGATGATCTTGAAGCATATAAGAGATTAACTCACAGTGTTGATATGAGAATTTCAGCAGGTGAGCAGGTTGGAACAATGTTTGAATTCAATGAACTTATAGCAGGTTGTGGAATTGATATCATTCAGCCTGATATCAGCCGTTGCGGTGGTATCACAATTGCCAAAAAGGTTATTGATATGGCATATCTTCACAAAATTCCTGTTATTCCTCATGCATTTAAGACAGGTATCCTTATGAGTGCTTCACTACAAGTTATTGCAGCTGCTCCTAATGCACTATGGCTTGAATATTGCTGTCAGGAAACAGTTCTTTCTAAGAATCTTGTTAAGAAACACTTTGCTATTGATGATAAGGGATTTGTAAATATTCCTCAAAAGCCAGGTCTTGGTGTTGAGATTGATGAAGAAGTTCTTAAGCGTTATGAGGTAAAATAATGAATACCTGGGAACTTCAAAGCGAAATTCATAAAGCTATAAAAGAGAATTTGCATATAGGTATGACAGAACAGGAGCTTGCTGATGTGATTACAAAGGTTTATCCTGACTGGCAAGGCGATCTGATTTCTGGTGAGAGAACTGCAGATATTGAGGGAGGACCTACCGATCGTGTCATAAAATATGGAGATGTGGTGTTACTGGATTTGCAAGTTTGTGCAGAAAATAAGTGGTCTGATTTAACCCGTGTGTATTTTGTTGGGGATATATCAGATGAGCAAAGAGTTGTATATGAACAAGTTGTAAACGCAATCAAAGCAGGAGAGGCAAATTTGTATCCTGGTAAAAAGGGTAAGGATTTGTGGAAGCTTGTGCGCGAGGCAGCCGGCTCAGAATATGCTTTTTCTCACCATGCAGGACACAGGGTAGGTGAATTTCCAACAGAGGAAATTGTGGTAGATCCAAGATTTGTTCCTGAGTGCGAAGAGACACTAGAATCCGGTATGGTGGTGACACTTGAACCGGCTGTGTATGTTCCGGGAAAGTTTGGAATCAGGTTAGAGAATAATTATCTGATTACCGAAAACGGATACGAAAGATTATGCAATCTGCCACTTGATGTGCAGCAATATATTGTGAAAGGATAGAGATATATGTTTAGAGGACCATATGGAGTGTTGTTAACCCCCTTTACAAAAGAGGGAAAGGTTGACTATAATGCAATGGAGTTTGAATTAGATTTTTTATTAAAATCTGATATACAGGGATTTTTTGCATGTGGTACAACAGGAGAATTTGTAAGCCTTTCTCCAAAAGAAAATATTGAGCTTATGGCATTTGTAGCAAAGCGCATTGGTGGTAAGAAACAACTTCTTGCCGGTGCATCCGATCCAAATCCTGCAACTTCAATAAGCTATCTTAAAGCAGCGAGTGATTTAGGGTATGATGCTGCAATGATTTGTCCGCCTTATTATTTCACAATGAAGCAGGATGATGTTGTCAGATACTATAAGTATATGGCAGACCAGAATATTATCGACCTTATTCTATATAAAATCCCGATGTTTACTAATACAATAGAGCTTCCTTCATTTGAAAGACTACTTCAGGAAAAAAGAATTGTTGGTATGAAGGATTCTTCTGGAAATATGAAGCAGATAGCACACGAGGCAGATATAGTTTTGAGAAAACGTCCTGATTTCTCACTATTGACAGGTACAGATGATTGTATCGTTCCAGCACTTCTTGCAGGATGTGTTGGCTCGGTTACCGCATTTTCGGTTATTGTCCCTGAGGTAAATGCAACAATCTATAAGCTTTATAATGAGGGACATATAAAGGAAGCGCAGGAATTGAATCGCAAAGCATTAAGACTATTAAGGTTAGCCGATTCTGTTATGTTCCCAAGTGGATATAAGCTTGTTTATGAGCAGAGAAACTTCCCAATGGGACATTGCCAGGTTGTTGATGAGCAGGCAATAAGAGCCTTAAGATTAGCAATGAGAGCAGAGCTTGATGAATTATTCAAGGGTATAAAAAAGATAGGTTAAAGGTGGTAAATATATTATGAAAGCAGCAGTTTGGGATGCAATAAATCATGTTACAGTTTGTGAAAGACCAAAGCCGGTGGCAGATGAAGGTCACGTGGTTGTAAAGGTAAAGGCTGTGGGTGTTTGTGCAACAGATGTACATATGATTTCAGGCAATATTTCTCTTGCCAAGCCTCCACATATACTTGGTCATGAAATTGCCGGTGAAATAGAAGAAATAGGTCCTGGAGTA
>JAFXBO010000055.1 GCA_017521775.1 Clostridia bacterium
GACGATACTGATTCATATCCATCTCCCTACGAATATCACCCAATCTTACTCTTTCAAGACCATCAGCATCCTTGAATACCTTGAAAAGTCTGGTGGACTTGTCCTTGTTCTTGTTCAGCTTACGATTGTTTCTGATTTCTTGATAACCCTCTTCATCAGGCAGACAATGATACTCACAAAGGAACTCTACCAGAGGGTCAGGATTGGTAACATCAGAATGATAGTAGTCCTTAGAGGCTCTACCGTGGGCAGGCTCTACCCAATCGTGGGTTCTCTTTGTATCGTGGTAGATGGCAGCAGTTGCAAGGATTCTTCTATCACCCATAGACAGGTTTAATTCCTCTGCAATGATAAGGCACATCAGAAGAACCCTGGCACTATGCTCTACACCATGAATAGAGGACTCCTGATGGAACTCCAAATCCTCTAAGGTCTCCTTGTACTTGTGATACATAGGAGCAATCTTAGGAAGGACTTCTTTTAAGAAATCCAAACCCTTGAGATTGAGAACATCTACGATGTTGACCTTGGAGGGGTCTACTAAGATTTCCTGCTCATTTCTATCACTGATATACTCAATGACATCCTTCTTAGAGACCTCACCCTTCACAATGTAGGCAGGACCACTTCCTCTACGAATGGCAAAGAAATTTGCTGTGTTGATATCCAAAGTCCAAGAATAAGCATCTTCATAGGGAGTAGAAGCACTATTACCACCACGATAGACTGTCAGAGTATCACCATCAGCCAACTTCTTCAGCTTCATAGTGGTGCTGCGCTTCTCATTGGGAGTCTTGCTCTTGATGATGGCATCCAAAGCACCCTTGTCAATGTTGGAAAAACCATAATCAGACTGCATATAGAAGTCGATAAACAGATTGTAGAGGTCTGGAACATCTTTACCCTGCTCTACGAGGAGTTTGAAATACTCTAACCTCATACCATCAGGCAAGGTCAGAATAGAACCCATATAGTTGCCCTCTGCAATTTCCTTTTCTCTCTCCTCAATAGCCTTGTAAGCACCTTGAGCAGTCATACCCATTTCCATTCCTTGCTCCTTGGCAAGGAAGAACTCAAGGTGAAAAGGACACACAGCAAGGGTATCCTGATTGAAGTAGAAACTGTTAAAAGAGAACGAGGGAGTATAGAAGATATGCTGAGGGTCTACCTCAAACTTTGCCTTGAACTCATCCTCAGTTAGCTGGATTTGATAACCCTGACCCTGATACTCTTTCTTATCTTCCTCAGTTTTAATAGCTGTCTGACAAACGATGGAGTCAAGACTCACAGCTTTGACATTCAGCAGCAGTTCATCTAATGTCATTTCTTTTTCCACTCCTGGTAAAGGTCGGCTATCTCAGCCTTGTCATCCATATCATCAACAGGGATACTCAGATACAAGAACCCCTTGGTGTTGTTTATTCTCACACAGTCCTCCCATGTACCATCACCAAAGGTATCACAGGAGTACCCATGCTCGTTCAGGTAACTCTCAAAACTACTGATGACCTGTGTGTGCTCGTCCTCAGACTTTGCACCAGATACATAGAAGTCATAACCCCTGAACTTAATCTTACTGACTTCCTTGCCAGTAGCATAATCCATCTTCTGTTCTTTCAGAACACTATATTTCAAAGAAGTTCTCATACCAAATAACTCCTTCATTGAAGTGACCTCATTATAACACATGAACTATCAGATATCCAACAAAATTAATGTTTTGATGTCATTCTACAAAAAGAAAAATCACAGAAAAGCAGTTTCAATTTGAATAGCATATACTTAAGTATATTGGCAAAATCAAATTATGTAAGATGAACGAAGTTATGCAGTTTTATTTGTGTTTAACCTTGTATGGACTTAGTTGGGATTTGCTTTGAGTGGTAGAAACAAATATTCCTAATTTGAAAATCAATTCTTACCTGATTGTAAAACCCATTAAATACAACAACAAATACAAACGAACACGAACAAAAAATTCTATGAGAAATGAAAGATGTAAGGGGGCGCATTGGAGATGCGCCCCCTTACGGCAAACGAAAAGGTGATTTGGGATTTTGGAGGAGTGGTTTTATGACCCTAATCACTCTCAAGGGCAAGCCCTTGATGAGGACTCAATGTGAAAAAAGGAGCACCCAAGTCCAACCCTTTCATTATAGTAGACACTCTAACCTTAATTCTGCAACAAGAAAACTGACTATGCAATGCTCAAAAACAAGTACGTGGGGGTCGAAGACCCCCACGTACTCTACAAAGAAAAATATCTGCATATTTTTTGAAGATAAGAAGTAATGGTATGGAATGGACAAGGTTCGTTGGGAGTTAGATTGAAAAAATCTGAAAATTTTTGTTCTGAGAACATAAAAGGGCTTGAAATCACAACGATATTGGTCTGAGAAAATACAAATACTGCAAAACATTGAGATTTCAAGGCATAGAGGATATTTAGAGGAAAACCCTATTTGCCATATTTTTTAGGACTAAAGAAATGGGAAAGGCAGAGCGCCAGCCCTGCCTTTCCCTCAATTTGATAAAAAATATATAGTTACCGGCAGACCAGCTCTACGAGCAAAGTCTGATGGAGGCTACCAAATCTTATATCAACCTTATCTGCTGGGACATTGATTGAATTTGCACCAATGATAGCATATTTGTAAGAGTCCTCAGACTCTTTGAACTTTAACATCCTCTTGAAATATTCAAGGTCATCTGTTTGCTCCGCAAACCAATGCTTGTCCTTGAAGCTAAAAAGGATAAAAGGTGCATAGGAAAAATCTGAATCCAGCAGTTCACGAGTGATTTCTATTTTATTCTCAGATGTTCTCTTGAACACAAGGCTATCACCTTGCTGCTCTACGAAAACATCTGATGCTATTTGTGCTATTTTATATTCTTCTATCTCTGGCAGGCTGTCCAATGAATAACCACTGGCTATTGTTGCTACCAGACCCAATAAGGATATGTATTTCATTTTGTTGACCACCTTTCTATCAAAGAAAGATGATTGGAGGACATCAAGAAGGAATTGTTGATGTTTGTCTTTGAATACTAACCTTTCTTTGAAACAGACTTTTATCTTTCTCTAATAAATATTAACCCTTCTATATATAGAGATTTTTTCTGTCTCAATTTATGCCCAACTTTTTTCTATTTATGTGTCATTCAAAAGGTCAACTGTTTAATTATATTTGTCCTCCTATAAAAACTCC
>JAFXBO010000056.1 GCA_017521775.1 Clostridia bacterium
GGAAAACTTACTGACTCTGATACTCTGCTGTCAGATTATGATGAAATAATTTCTTTATCAGAAAAATTAAATATCCCTATAAGTATGCAATGTGGACTTCCGTCTTCACTTGAAAGCTTACCAGAGGATTTAAAAAAAGACCAATTCCCTATGCAGATTTATATAAAAATGCCATGGGAGATATAAAGTTAACAAAAGCCACCCACTTTTAAAGTGTGAGACTATTTGCATAAATTAATCAATTAATGAGAAAGGATTGATAAATAGTGAACAAAGTAACATTTCGTGAAGAAAGATGTAAAGGCTGTGAACTTTGTGTAAATGCATGTCCAAAGAAAATTATTGCTATTTCAAAAGACAGAATTAATGCCAAAGGCTTTAGCCCTGCAGAAATTACCGACCAGGAAAAATGTATTGGTTGTGCTTTTTGTGCAACAGTTTGTCCTGATGTTGTAATAACAGTTGAAAAAGATGTATGAAAAGGAAGTGTAAATGATGAGTGAAAAAGTTTTAATGAAAGGAAATGAGGCTATCGGCGAAGCTGCAATCCGTTCAGGCTGCAGACATTTCTTCGGATATCCGATAACACCTCAAACAGAGCTTTCAGCATATATGGCAAAGAAAATGCCAAAAATTGGTGGTGTATTCTTACAAGCAGAAAGTGAAGTTGCTGCAATTAATATGGTTTATGGTGCTGCAGGTGCAGGCGCAAGAACTATGACAAGTTCTTCAAGTCCTGGTATCAGCTTGAAAGCAGAAGGAATTTCATACATAGCAGGTGCTGACCTCCCTTGTGTAATTGTTAATATTGTAAGAGGTGGTCCTGGTCTTGGTGGAATTCAACCTGCTCAATCAGATTATTTCCAAGCAACAAAGGGTGGAGGTCACGGTGACTATCATTTAATCGTGTTTGCTCCAAACTCTGTTCAAGAAATTGTTTCTTTGACTGCAGACGCTTTTAACAAAGCTGATGAATACAGAGTTCCAGTTATGCTTTTGGGTGATGGTACCCTTGGACAAATGATGGAGCCTGTTGATTTTGATTCAGTTCCTGCACCTTGTGAGGCTGACAAATCATGGGCAACTGTCGGAACAGATTTAAAGAGAGAGCATAATATTGTTAACTCATTGTATCTTTCTCCTGACAAGCTTGAACAAACAATAATCGAGCGTCAGCACAGATACGATATAATTAAAGAAAAAGAACAGCGTTGGGATGCTCACGACATTGAAGATGCAGATATTATTGTAACATCTTATGGTACAACAAGCCGTGTTGTTGAAACTGCAGTGAAAATGGTCAGAGAAGAAGGTTTGAAAGTTGGTGTTATCAGACCAATCACTCTATGGCCTTTCCCTGAAAAGATTTTCAAAGAAGCAGCAAATACTGCAAAGGCTTTCCTATCAGTAGAAATGAGTATGGGACAAATGGTTGAGGATGTTAAGCTAGCAGTTAACGGAAAAGCTCCTGTTCATTTCTTCGGTAGAACAGGTGGAATTATCCCAACACCTGCAGAAATTGCAGACGAAATCAGAAAAATTGCAGGAGGTTTAAAATAATGGCTATTGTATTTGAAAAACCACACGCATTAACTGATGCACCTTTCCATTATTGCCCTGGTTGTACTCATGGTATTTGTCACAGATTGGTTGCTGAAGTTTTAGACGAGCTTGGTATTGAGGGAAAAACTATCGGTGTTGCACCTGTTGGTTGTGCTGTTATGGCATATGATTACTTTAACTGCGATATGCAGGAAGCTGCTCATGGTCGTGCACCTGCAGTTGCAACAGGTATCAAGAGAGTTCACCCTGATAAAGTTGTATTTACCTATCAGGGAGATGGTGACTTGGCTGCTATTGGTACTGCAGAAACAGTTCATTCAGCTGCCAGAGGAGAAAATATTACAGTTATATTCATCAACAATACTATTTATGGTATGACAGGTGGTCAGATGGCTCCAACAACACTTCCAGGTCAGGTTACTCAAACCTCTCCTTATGGTCGTGATGTAAAAACTCAGGGTAATCCTATAAGAGTTTCAGAAATGCTTGCAACTCTTGATGGTCCAAGCTATATTGCAAGAGTTTCTTTGGACACTGTTCCAAATATTACAAAAGCAAAAGCCGCAATTAAAAAGGCTTTCCAGAACCAGATTGAAGGTAAAGGATTCTCACTTATTGAAGTATTGTCAACTTGCCCAACTAACTGGGGACTTTCTCCTGTTGAGGCAGTCAAGAGACTTCAAAATGATATGATTCCTCACTATCCTTTGGGTGTATATAAAGATATTGATGAGGAGGCAAAGAACAATGACTGATAATATTATTATTGCCGGATTCGGTGGTCAGGGTATCCTTTTTGCAGGAAAAATATTGGCTTATGCTGCTTTACTAAAGGGTAAACATCTTTCATGGCTCCCATCATACGGACCTGAAATGAGAGGTGGAACTGCTAACTGCCATGTTATCATTTCTGATGAACCTGTGGGTTCTCCAATCATAACAACACCAAACATATTAATTAGTATGAACAAGCCTTCTTTATTAAAGTTTGTAGATGATGTTGTTGCAGGCGGAACAATTGTTTATGACAAAACTCTTATTGACTGCGATGTTGAAAGATCTGATGTTACAGTATCTGCAGTTGAAGCTACAGGTATTGCAACAAGAGAGGCTAAATCCAATATGGCTAATATGATTATGTTAGGTGCTTTATTAAAGGCAACAAACATCTTCACATTGGATGAAATCAGAGCAGGCGTTTCTAAAGCTGTTCCTCCAACAAAGCAGGAGATGGTAGATTATAACATGAAACTGATTGAAAGAGGATATAATCTATAATATAATTAAATGAAAGGATTGTGTTTTTAATGGCTGCAACTAAAAAGAAAAAAGAGCTGACATATAAAGATAAACC
>JAFXBO010000057.1 GCA_017521775.1 Clostridia bacterium
ACTGCACACAACAAAAATGACTCTGCAGAATCTATAATGTTACATCTTACAAGGGGATGCGGGCTTGATGGTATGTGTGGAATTCCTGTAATTCGTGATGGCTACATCATAAGACCTATTATTGATTTAAAAAAAAGAGAAATTGAAGAGTATTGTGAAAATAATGGATTATCTTATGTGGTAGATAAAACAAATTTTGAAACTGATTACACAAGGAATAAAATAAGATTAAATCTTATTCCAATGATTGAAGATGATGTAAATCCTAATTTCATTGATACCATCACAAATAATTCGCAAATATTTAAAGAGGCCGTAAGCTTTATTGATAATTATACAAAAAAAATATAAGATAGAATTGCTGTTTTTAATAAGCTGAATCTGGATGAATTATTAAAAGAGGATGAAATTATAATAAAAAATGTTATTTTAACTCATTTTAAGAATTATACAAAGAAAACCCAGAATTTACAACAGCTTCATATTAATGAAATTGTTAAGCATATTAAGAGTAAAATGACATCAAAAACAATTAATCTCCCTGAGGGAATAAGTGCTAAAATAGAGTATGGAACACTTTACTTTGAAGAAACAAAAAAGGAAAATACCAGATTTGAATATGAAATAAGTACGGACATTGAGCTTTTTGTTCCTGAGAGTGGGATTAGTATAGTTATTAAAGAGGAAAAAGAAATAAAAAAGAACACAAAAGACAAGATCTATTTTTATATTAAAGACGGAAAAAAATTTAAAGTAAGAAACAGAAGAGTGGGAGATAAGTTTTCTCCTTGTGGAATGAATGGAACAAAAAAGCTTTCTGATTTTTTCACTGATTTAAAAATTCCTGTTTCAATGAGAGAGCTTATACCTATTTTAACTTATGATGATGATATTGTCTGGGTTGTTGGAAAAAGAGCTGACAGACGATTTTCTGTTGGGGAAAAGCTTATGTCTGCAGAAGTAACCGAGAGGAGAGGCAATTAAATGCAAAAGAAATTCAAAAACGTTAGTTCATGGTTGTTTATAATTTTTATAGCGCTGTTTTTATATTCCATGGTCTTTGGTATAGCTGATTCGGGAGTATCAGTTGCGTATTCAGATTTTATAAATCTTGTTAAAAATGAAAAAATCACAAAGATTGACTTATGTGAGGATGAAGTGACTGCAATATATCCTGATGGAGTAATAGTTCGTGATGGTGCAGCAAGAAACACAAAAATCAAGGTAAGAATTCCGTCAACTGATGCATTGTATAGTGATATCGGAAACCATATCAGTGAACAGACTGCTATGGGCAAGTTAAAATTCACTGTATGTGAGCCTAAAGTTTCGTGGGTCGGAATGATAACTCCAATAACAAGCATACTTTTGTTGGTATTTTTAGTTATATTCTTGGTTTCCGGAATGGGTGGAAAAAATGGTGGTTTCACCAAAAATAGAGCAAAGCTTATGACAGATGGGGCTAAGAAAACCAAATTTTCAGATGTTGCAGGGGCAACAGAAGAAAAAGAGGAATTAATGGAGTTAGTTGAATTTTTAAAAAATCCTCTGAAATTTATTTCCTTAGGTGCAAGAATTCCAAAGGGAGTTTTGCTTGTAGGCTCACCGGGTACAGGTAAAACCTTGCTTGCAAGAGCAGTTGCAGGGGAAGCAGGAGTGCCATTTTTCTCAATAAGTGGTTCTGATTTTGTTGAGCTTTATGTTGGTGTTGGTGCATCAAGAGTAAGAGATTTATTTGAGCAAGCTAAAAAACAAAAGCCTTGCATTATCTTTATAGACGAAATAGATGCAGTAGGAAGAAAAAGAGGAGCAGGAATGGGAGGCGGTCATGACGAGAGAGAGCAAACTCTTAATCAGCTTCTTGTTGAAATGGACGGATTTGGTGCAAATGAGGGCATAATTATAATTGCAGCAACAAACAGACCAGACATCTTGGACCCTGCTCTTTTAAGACCCGGAAGATTTGACAGACAAATTGTTGTTGATGTTCCTGATGTCTTGGGAAGAGAAGAAATTTTAAAAATTCATTCAGAAAAGAAACCTCTTGATGAGAGTGTTGATTTATCAAGAATTGCTAAAGTAACATCAGGATACACCGGTGCAGATTTGGAAAATCTTATGAATGAAGCGGCAATATTTGCTGCCAGAAGAGGTAAAGAAAAGATAGATTCCAAGGATATTGAGGATGCAAACATCAAGGTTATGATGGGTGCAGAAAAGAAATCAAAGAAAATAACCGAAAAGGAAAGAACCTTGACAGCGTATCATGAGGCTGGTCATGCGATAGTATCAAAACTGGTTGATAAGGATGAAAAAGTACATCAGGTTTCAATAATTCCTCGTGGAAGAGCAGGAGGATATACTATGTACACTCCGAAGGAGGATGTATTTTATTCCTCAAAGGGTGAAATGATGAATTCAATCATAAAATCTCTTGGTGGAAGAGCAGCAGAGGAAATAATGCTTGATGATATTAGCACAGGCGCATCAAATGACATTAAAATGGCAACGAATGTAGCTCGTTCAATGATTACTATGTATGGAATGAATGAGGAACTGGGACTTGTTTGCTATGATAATAATGAAGAGGTGTTCTTGGGAAGAGATTTTGGACATTCAAAGATGTATTCGGAAAAAACTGCATCACAAATTGATGATGAGGTTAAGAAAATAATTGGTGAACTATATGAAAAAACCAAAAATCTTTTATCTGAAAATAAGGATATATTAGAGAGAGTAGCAAAAGAGCTTCTTGAAAAGGAAACCTTAAACGAGGCAGAATTTGAGCAAATTTATTCTCTAAAAGCTTGAAAAAAATAAAATTGTGTAGTATAATAATTATGAATTTAAAAGAAAGGTATGATATAAAATGAAAGTAACTAAAGATATGATAATTATGGATGTTTTGAAGATGGATATGGGAACATCAAAATTCTTTTTAGATATTGGAATGCATTGTTTGGGATGTCCTTCTGCAAGTGGGGAAACTGTTGAGCAGGCTTGTATGGTACACGGAGCAGATGCAGACAAGCTTATTGCAGATATTAATGCATATCTGGAAAGCAAGTAATAATTAAAAGCTACACTTTATAAAGTGTAGCTTTTTTATGTGCTGAAGAAATTTGATATAAGAACAAGATGTTTTCTTTCAAGCTTTTGCCATATTTCAATGTAATGCTCGTATGATTTGGAAATACAGACAATATGCTTTTTTGAAAGAGAAGAATTTTTCCTTAGCAGTTGTGAAAATGCCTCATTGTAAATATATAAAAATACTCCAAAAATCCACAGATTAGTTGCAGATATTAATAGTTGTATCTTTTTCATATCTATTTCCCCTAAAAACAATGATATGAATATTATTCCAAATTGCCTGGCTTATATGTATAGTAAAATTATAATTTTTTTCTTGACCTTTTTACCATTATTGTGTATAATATATTCAAGATAATAAAAGAAATTATTGGGAGGCATTGTATGGAACCGAAATACAAAAGAATACTTTTGAAGGTAAGCGGCGAGGCTCTTGCAGGAGATAAAAAGTTTGGACTTGATGAAGCTACCTTGGAAAAGATTTCTAAGAGCATTAAAGAGGTTGCCCAAATGGGAGTTGAAATTGCTATTGTTGTCGGAGGTGGAAATTTCTGGCGTGGCAGAAGCAGTGAAAATATGGACAGAACAAGAGCAGACCATATGGGTATGTTGGCAACAACAATCAATGCCCTTGCACTATGCTCTGCATTAGAAAATTGTGAGGTTGAAACAAGAGTTCAGACTGCTATTGAAATGCATTCTATTGCTGAGCCTTATATAAGAGGAAAGGCAATGCGTCATTTGCAAAAGGGAAGAGTTGTTATTTTTGGCTGTGGAACAGGAAGTCCTTTTATGTCAACAGATACAACTGCAGCACTTCGTGCAGCAGAAATAGAAGCAGATATAATACTGTTAGCTAAAAAGGTTGATGCAGTTTATGATTCTGATCCTAATATAAATCCAGATGCAAAGAAATTTGATTCGCTGTCGTTTAGTGATATACTTGGAAAAGAGTTGGGAGTTATGGATTCTACTGCAGCATCAATGTGCCGTGACAATAATATGCCTATTTTGGTATTTGGTCTTGATGACCCACAGAATATTATAAGAGCTATCAATGGTGAGCATATAGGAACAATTGTAACTAAAGACGGAAAAAGAAATTAATATATATTGATATAGGGGGATTTTGATATGGCAAACTATCCGCAGATAGAAGAAAAAATGAATAAAAGAGTTGAGGGCTTTAATAGTGAATTAAAGACTATAAGAGCAGGAAGAGCAAATGCACAAGTTCTTGATAAGGTTTCAATTGATTATTATGGAACAATGACTCCTGTTGCACAGGTTGGTTCAATTTCATCACCAGAGCCAAGAATGCTTGTTATTCAACCTTGGGATGTGTCAATTTTGAAGGAAGTTGAAAAAGCTATTTTAAAGTCAGAGATTGGTGTAACACCTCAAAATGATGGTAAGGTGATAAGACTCTCATTTCCTCCATTAACAGAGGAAAGAAGAAAAGAGCTTGTTAAAACTGTCAGAAAGTATTCTGAAGAAGCCAAAGTACAAGTAAGAAATGCAAGAAGAGATGCAATGGACGATTACAAGGCTCAAAAGAAGAATGGCGAAGTGACAGAAGATGAATTGAAGACAATCGAAAAGGATATTCAGGCGTTGACTGATAAATACATCAAGGAAATTGATGATATCACAGCTAGTAAGGAAAAGGAAATATTAGAGATTTAAGTTTAAGACGGATGTTATATCCGTCTTAAACTATAAAGAGGTTATTATGGGATTTTTTAAAAAGAGAAAAAAAC